>NZ_JASBOF010000010.1:0-94443 GCF_039907195.1 Corynebacterium sp. c3Ub_189
ATGCTCGCGAAGGCTCTTTCTTATTGCGGGCGAAGTCTCGGTGGGTTCTCTTGCAAGGCGTTCGCCATTACCCTCCCTTCGCGCTCACCGGCGCAGCGAATTCCGCGGCGAAAGCGCCGCTGGTGAGCGCGAAGGGCGGCGGGGTAGAGGAAGGCGGGAGGCAGGAAGCGAGGACTTAGGCAGAACGGGCGGTCTTTTGTCTGGCGGAGATGGTGGAAATGAGGTCGGTCAGGAAGCGAGTGGGGTGGTCGATGAGCTGCCGTGGGGTATAGCAGAGGACGGTGAAGCCGGCCTCGCGCAGACGTCGGTGGCGCTCACGCTGATGGGCAAGCGCCTTCGCGGGGATGATGTCGATGAGGTAGGCGTTGTTGATGCATAGAGCGGTTGTGGTGCCTGGCAGCGCGGTGAACGGCGCCTCGAAGAACATGGGCCAGGGGAAATCGGCCTCAATGATAAGGGCGCGGGCGAAAGACTCGTAGGGAGAGCGGGAAAGAGCAGAGGCGTGGTGGATTACGGCGCGGACGATGCGGCTATTGCGCACCCGGCCCATGCGGGCGAACTCTTCCTTGAGGTCTTCTCGGCTGAGGCCGGAACGCAAAGCGGAGTCGGCGGCGATGAGGCCGTCGGTGAAGCCGTGGTATCGGGCGACGTCGATAACCGCGCGGGCCTTGGAAACGCATCGGGTGCCGTCCACGAGGACGGGCTCGGGAAGGGAAGCCTTGCGGTAGATGCGCTCGGGATGGCGGCGGTCCTTGTGGGGAAGCGTATTGGTGGGAAGGGCCATTTCAATCTTTTCCTCGGCCGTGGCGATGACCCACAGTCCGTGAACGCGGGCGGCGGACTTGGAGATGAGTACCGCGGTATAGGCGCTGCGGGCGGCGGCGATGGCGCGCAGGCGCAGCTGGGAGGGGAAGTCGAGGCAATGGTAGTGATCGCGCTGGACTGCGATGCGTGGTGCGAGTTTGAGGTAGGTGCCGTTTTTCAGGTCGGTCCAAAAGGTGGGGTGGTTGGTGCGGATGGAGTCGATATTGGTCAGTGGTGGTGTCATGCCTCCTAGAAAAGGGCACACCGTCGGCCGGCGCGAGGAAATGCCGGCCGGGGCTGTGGATAACGAGGCGGCCGTGAAGGCAGAGTGAGCGAAGTGGCGGCTGGGAAAGTCGCGGACGCAGTTATCCACAGCCCCAGGAAATATTCCTTGCGGGCGGGTGCGAAAACGGCAAAGCCCGCGCCGGCCACAATGAAGCGGGCACGGGCGCGGGCGCGGGCGAGGACGCGGCGGGAACTAGACGGCTGGGGGAGGGGTGACCTTATCTAGCTGCTCGGTAATCTGCGGCCATAGCTGGCCCATGATGTCGTCCCAGGTAAGAATCCACACGGCGTTGTCCTTATCGGCCTTGCCCACCATGACGAGCTGCTCGTTGCGAGCGCGCATGTGGTCCAAGGTCTTTTGCACGGTGGTGGAAGAAGACACGGACAGGGCAGGGCGGGAGAACTCGAGAACCGGGGTCTCTGGTTCTGCCAGCAAGGTATCGCGCACGTGGACCACGCGGGGGACGCGGGAGTCCTTAGGGAAGACCAGCACGCGCATGATGTTCTTGCGCACAACGAGGTCTTGGAGGTCTTCCACGGTGGCGTCGGAAGGCAGGGGCACTACCTCAGAGCCGTGCTCGCGGGCCATGGCGCCCACAGTGGAGTTTTCCAACTCGATGACATCAGAAATCTGGTTGGCAGACTCATCATCCAAAGCGCCGGTCTCGCGGGAGTGCTCGACCAAGGTGCGCAGGGTTTCGGCGTCGTAGCCGGCCGCACCGGCGCGGTCGACGGGCTCTTCGCCGGCCATGGAGACCATTTTGTTGGCCATGACGTTGATCCACTTCAGCAGCGGGCGGAAGATCCACACGAAGCCACGTGCGGGGACCGCGATGAACTGCAGGGCGGTCTCCGGGTGAGTAATAGCCCAAGACTTCGGTGCCATCTCACCCAGCACGAGGTGGAGGAAGGTGACGATGAAGAGGGCGAGGAGGAAGCTGACGACGTCGGCAATGCCCAGCGGCAGGCCCGCGGCCTCCAGCGGTGCCATGAGCAGGTGGTGCACCCACGGCTTGGTCACAGCACCGAGCACAAAGGTGGCGGCGGTAATGCCCAGCTGCGCGCCGGCGAGCATGATGGTCAGCTCATTGAGCGAGCGCAGTCCGGCGCGGGCGGTACGGGAGTTTTCCGCATCCTCTTCCAAGCGGTTGCGGCGAGCGCCCATCAAGGAGAACTCGATAATCACAAAGAAGCCGGAAGCGGCGATGATAAGCAGGGTAACGAGGAGGTTAAACCACCAAGATTCGGTCATTATGCATCCTCCTTCTTAGCGGCATCATCATCGGAGTGGTCGGAGTAATCCTCCACCAGCTCGATGGCAAGCACGGACGGCACGTGGCGGTCCACCTCTTGCACACGCAGGCGGAGGGAGCGAACGGGGGCCTCATCGTGGTCCACCCAGTCCTCGGGCTCGGCCTCGAGCTGGATGGTGTGTTCCTCGCCTACCTCAGGCAGCGCACCGGAGTGCGCAATGACGAGGCCGGCGACGGTCTCAAAGTCGCCCTCAGGCAGGTCGTGGCCGATGGCGCGCTCGATCTCATCAATCGGCGTATCGCCGTCGACCAACCAGTGGGAATCGTCCTGCTCGGTGATTTCCTCGGTTTCTTCGATATCGTGCTCATCGGTGACATCGCCCAAGATTTCCTCGGCCAAGTCCTCCATGGTCACGATGCCCACAAAGCCGCCGTATTCATCGATAACGCACGCCATCTTCTGGTCGCTATCGCGCAGCTCTTCCACCACATCCGGCAGCGGCATCAGCTCAGGGACCACGACGGCCTCCTGCATGATGCTGGTGGCCTTGGTGGCGGCGGGCAGGTCGCTTCCCAGGACGTCGATAAGATGCACCACGCCGATTGGATTGTGTTCATCGTCGATGACGGGGTAGCGCGTGTGGTCGGTAGACATCATCTCGCGGACCTCACCAAGGGTGGTGTCCGGATCAATGACGTCCACACGGGAGCGTGGAATCATGGCGTGTTCAACGTCGTGCTCTGGGAAGTCCAGCAGGCGGTCTAGCACCATGTAGGTATTCTCATCCAGATCGCCGGCCTCGTGGGAGGAATCCACGATGGATTCCAGGTCATCGGCGGTGGCAGAGGAATCGACGTCTTCTACCGGTTCGATGCCAAAGAGCTTGAGGATGGCATTGGAAGAGTACTCAAAGAAGTGGATGAGCCAGCCAAAAAGTCGCAGGTAAAGCTGTGTGGAGGCGGCCAGCCAGCGCGCCGTCTTCATCGGTGCGGCGATGGTGTAGTTCTTGGGGAAGAGCTCCGCAAACAGCATCGTCGCAATCGTGGAGATGAAAAGTGCCGCGATGGTACCAACGGTGACTGACACCGCGGAGGGAACGCCGACGCCGCCCAGCAACGTACCCAGTCCTTGGCCCACGAGCGGCTCGGCCACATAGCCGATGAGCAGGCCGGTAATCGTAATTCCGAGCTGCGCGCCGGAGAGCATAAAGGAGGTCTGCTGAGTAATAGCCAGCGCGCGTTGTGCTGTCTTATCCCCCTCAGCAGCCTGGGTCCGCAGCTGCGTGCGGTCCACGGACATATAGGAAAATTCTTGAGCCACGAAGTATGCGTTCGCGACGATGATGAGGCCGATGACTACGAAGCCGGCCAGAATCATCAAAATAGCCGATAACATGATTTACTCCCCACCGCCTAAAAGGAGGTAGGGACATCGACTCGGAGGTTCCACTGAGGGTGCCTTTCTACTTGGGAAGATGGAAACATACTACATGCTTAACCCCGCTTTCGGCCATTTTGTTCCCGGCCTATTAGGGTTTTATCCATGACTGAACCCTTCGGGCTGTATATCCACGTTCCTTTCTGCGCCACTCGTTGCGGGTACTGCGATTTCAATACCTATACCCCAGGCGAGCTTGGCAGCCCGCGCGATCTCACCGGCCCCTACCTGGATGCCTTGGACCGCGAGCTGGAGTTGGCGGCTGCGCGCGTGGGCCGCCCGGCCGAGACCGTTTTCATTGGCGGCGGCACGCCTTCGCTGCTGGGCGGGCAGGGTCTGAGCCGCATCTTGAACACCGTCCGTTCCACCTTTGGCCTGAAACCTGGGGCGGAGGTCACCACCGAATCCAATCCGGAGTCCACCTCGCCGGAGTATTTTGCCCAGCTTGCCGACGCCGGCTATACCCGCATCAGCCTCGGCATGCAGTCCGCATCCCCGGGCGTTCTCCAGCTCCTCGAGCGCGCTCATACACCCGGCCGCGCCTTTGCCGCCGCCCGCGAGGCCCGCGCCGCCGGCTTCGAGCATGTCAACCTCGACATGATCTATGGCACTCCCACCGAAACGGATGACAACGTGCGCGAGACGCTCGACCGCGTGCTAGAGACGGGCGTGGACCACGTCAGTGCTTATTCGCTCATCGTAGAAGACGGCACGCGCATGGCGCGCAAAGTCAATAAAGGTATCCTGCCCGCCCCCGATGAGGACGTGCTGGCACGGCGCTATGAGATGATTTCTACCACCCTCGAGGCAGAAGGATTCGAGTGGTACGAGGTCTCCAACTGGTCCAAGCCCGGCGGCGAGTGCGAGCACAACCGCATCTACTGGGTAGACGGCAATTGGTGGGGTGCAGGCCCAGGCGCCCACTCGCACTTGGGCAACGAGCGCTTCTTTAACGTCAAGCACCCCTCGCGCTACATCGAGGCCCTCGGCCGCGACGAGCTGCCCATCAAAGAGACCGAGACGCTTACCGACGCCGACCGCCACATGGAGAAAATCATGCTCGGCCTTCGTCTGCGCGAGGGCATCCCGGAGGCCTGGCTCGATGCCCACGCTGCCCCCGCCCTCGAGCGCTTCATCGGCCGCGGTCTGCTCGAGCGCGCCGGCAATCGCGTACGCATCACCAAGCCCGGCCGCCTGCTGGCCGATGGCATCATCACCGATCTCCTCGTCGCCGAAGAAACCTAATCCTCGTTCCCAGATCTTTAGACTTAGTCCAGTAGAAACCAAACCAGTTAGTTTTGACTCAGTCGATGAGAAACCTGTTATTCCGCTATTTTCTTGTTAGTCTTTTGATATGGACGATGCACTAAATCCGTATACTCCCGGTTCGGGACTTGCCCCTACAGTCCTCACTGGGCGCGACAGGGATCTACAAGCTTTTGACAACTTGATTAAGCGTGCAGAAAACAATTTGCTTGGCCGCCCGATGCTGCTCATTGGCCTTCGTGGAGTCGGCAAGACGGTCCTTTTGAACCAATTGAAATCACGGGCCGATAAGTGTGACTGGCTCACGGTAAAAGTTGAAGCTTCGCAAGGAGTGCGCGGGGCAGAGAGCGTACGGCGGGCAATTGCCAACGGGCTAGGAAAAGCTTCGCTGCGCTACCGTGCGAAGGCGTTGGTGAAAGAGAGTGCTTTGGCACTGTCGCGGGCGGTTGCATCATTTCACCTTTCCTTGGGGGACGGAGCAATGAACCTAGGAGTGGAGACTAAGGATTTAGCTCCTGTTACCGGAAACCTAGAGCTCGACCTGCAGGATGTCACCTCTGCTGTAGCGGAAACCCTAAAAAGGGATCGAAAGGCCCTTGCTTTCTTTATCGATGAAATGCAAGACCTAGATGAGGAAATGATGGAGGCGTTAATTTCAGCCCAGCATGAAGCAGGCCAAAACCGTCTACCCTTTTATATAATCGGCGCTGGTCTACCGAGCTTGCCCGGAAAAGTTGCTAGGTCGCGCTCCTATGCGGAGCGCATGTTTGAGGTACACACCATTGACCGCCTTGGCTTGCATTCGGCGCGCAAAGCTCTATCTGCACCCGCTGAGCGCCAAGACGTGGAATTCGAAGATGGCGCTCTGGATTTTCTTGCGGAGGCAAGTGGACAGTATCCGTACTTTTTACAGGAGTTTGGATCCCAAATTTGGAAGGTAGGCGAAATCTCACCGTTTACCATTGCGGATGCAAGGCAGGCCGCTCGCTTGGGAACAAAGCAACTAGACGCAGGCTTCTTCCAAGCTCGCTGGGATCGAGCTACGCCAGCTGAAAGAGACTATCTCAGTGCCATGGCAGCCTTAGGCGATGGTTCAGCGGAAACGAAAGAAATCGGTGAACGTCTAGGGAAGGATAATAAAGCTCTTGGTCCGGTGCGGGCTAAGCTCATAAACAAAGGTCTCATTTATTCCCCTGAGCACGGTAAAGTCAGGTACACCGTCCCGAACTTTAAAGAATTTATCATTCGCCGAAGCGAATAGGAGCGCCATAGTGTCTACCTCAACCGATGCCCGCCGCAAGGAAGTCCTGCGCGCCATCGTGGCGGACTATATTGCCTCCCAGGAGCCGGTTGGCTCTAAGTCGCTGCTAGAGCGCTACCAGCTGGGAGTTTCCTCGGCCACCATCCGCAATGACATGGCCGTGCTCGAATCCCAGGGCCTTATCTCCCAGCAGCACGCTAGCTCCGGCCGCGTGCCCACCCAGCAGGGCTACCGTCACTTCGTTGACTCCCTCCATGAGGTTAAGCCGCTTTCGGCCCCAGAGCGCCGCGCGATGCTCAACTTCTTGGAAGGCGGCGTCGATTTGGAGGATGTGCTGCGCCGCTCGGTGCAGCTACTGGCGCAGGTGACGAAGCAGGCGGCCGTCGTCCAGCTGCCCAACCTCAAGGTCTCTCGCGTCAAGCACTGCGAGGTCGTGGCGCTGTCCCCAGTGCGCCTGCTGCTGGTGCTTATCACCGATAACGGCCGCGTGGACCAGCGCAATGTGGAGCTCGATGAAATCATCGACCAGGATCAGACCTTCCGCTTGCGCGACATCGTCAATAGCGCGCTGGTAGGCAAGACGCTTAGCGACGCCTCCGTGAAGCTCGCCCACCTCGTCGATGACGCCCCCTTGGATATCCGCCACCACGTGCTCAAGGTGGCCACCACGCTCATCGAGACCCTGGTGGAGCAGCCCTCCGACCGGCTGATTATGGCCGGCGCCTCCAACCTCACGCGCGTGGCGCGCGAGTTTCCGGAAGGTCTGCCCAAGATTATTGAGGCACTAGAAGAGCAGGTCGTCGTCCTCAAGCTGCTCGCCCGCGTGCCCGATTTGGGCAACGTCTCCGTGGTTATCGGTGAGGAAAACGAGGAAGACCAGCTGCGCCAAGCCTCCGTGGTGGCCACGGGCTACGGCCTGGGCACGGGCGATGAGGTGGCCACACTCGGCGGCCTCGGCGTAGTGGGGCCGACCTTTATGGATTACTCGGGAACAATTTCTAAGGTCTCTGCCGTTGCACGGTATGTGAGCGAAATTTTGGCCGGCGAGCAGTGCGAGTAAACTGGCTGGCCGCGAATAATTTTTTCAAGTTAACCCCAACAAGACGAATTAGAAGGAATATCTCTTACAGTGGCTCGTGACTATTACGGCATCCTCGGTGTTGATAAAAACGCAACTGACCAGGAGATTAAGAAGGCCTACCGCAAAATGGCCCGCAAGTATCACCCGGATCTGAACCCGGATGATGACGCTGCCGCGGAAAAGTTCCGCGATGCCGCGTTGGCCCAGGAGGTACTGCTGGATCCGCAAAAGCGCCAGATTGTGGACATGGGCGGCGACCCCATGGAGCAGGGTGGCGGCGGTGCTGGCGCCGGCGGCTTTGGCGGCTTCGGTGGCGGCGGCCTCGGCGATATTTTCGCCGAATTCTTTGGCGGCGGCGCCGGCGGTTCCCGCGGCCCGAAGTCTCGCGTCCAGCCGGGCAATGATGCCCTGCTGCGCACCCGCATCACTTTGGAAGAGGCCTACACCGGCCTAAAGAAGAAGGTCACCGTGGATACCGCGGTGCTGTGCGATAGCTGTGGTGGTACCGGTTCCGAGTCCAAGGCCAAGCCGGTTACCTGTGATAACTGCAATGGCATGGGTGAAATCCAGGAGATGCAGCGCAGCTTCCTGGGCAACGTCATGACCACCCGCCCGTGCCCGAAGTGCCAGGGCTTTGGCGAGGTCATTACCGATCCGTGCAACCACTGCGCCGGCGACGGCCGCGTGAAGAAGCGCCGCGATATCACCGTGAATATCCCGGCCGGCATTAATGACGGCATGCGCATCCGCATGGCCTCCCAGGGCGAGGTCGGCCACGGCGGTGGCCCGGCCGGCGACCTCTACGTCGAGGTTCATACGGAGGAGCACCCCGTCTTCCAGCGCAACGCTGATGACCTGAACCTCACCGTGCGCGTGCCGATGATTGATGCCGCCTTGGGCACCAACTTCACCATCGACCAGCTCAATGGCGAAGAGCTCACCATCGACATCGAGCCGGGCACCCAGCCGGGCGAGTCCATCAAGGTCGATGGTGCCGGCATGCCGCGCCTGCGCACCGATGGCTATGGCAACCTCTTTGCCCACGTGGACGTCGTTGTGCCGAAGGACCTGGACCGCAAGACCCGCGAGTCCCTAGAGAAGATCCGCAACTCCCGCGACGAGGGCGCGCGCGTGCGCACCACCGGCGACGGCCAAGAGGAATCCTTCTTCAGCCGCATCCGCGATAAGTTCCGCCGCTAATGTCGCTGCCCGTCTTCATCCACCCGGATCTCTCCGCCGCGCGCACCGGCGAGGCCTTCAGCTTTTCCGGCCCGGAGGCCCGCCACGCCGTGACGGTCAAGCGCATGGGGGAGGGCGAGCGCCTCGAGCTTATCGACGGCACCGGTACCCGCCTTGCCCTCACCATCACCGCTACCTCGGGCAAGGACTCCTTGGAAGGCACGGTCGACTCCATCGACACCGCGCCCGATCCCACCCCGCGGGTGAGCGTGGTACAGGCCATCCCGAAGTCCGAGCGTGCCGAGCTCGCCGTGGATCTTGCCACCCAGGCCGGCGCGGATGAGATTATCGCTTGGCAGGCGGATCGCTGCGTGGCTAAATGGGACGGTAAGAAGGCACCGAAGGCGGTGGCCAAGTGGCAGGCGGCTGCCGATTCCGCGGCCAAGCAATCCCGTCGCGCCCGCATCCCGCAGGTGCGCGGCCCGCTGACCACACCGCAGCTTGTCCAAGAACTCACCGGCGGCCGCGACGGCGCTTCCTCCCACGCACCCACCGTGCTCGTATTGCACGAGGAAGCTACCGTCTCCATCAAGGACGTGCCGCTCACAGAGGACGTCGTCCTGCTCGTCGGCCCCGAGGGTGGCATTGGCGACGCCGAGCTCGATCGACTCAAAGAAGCCGGCGCCACACCCATCAAGCTCGGCCCGGAAGTGCTGCGCACGGCCAGTGCGGCAATGGTGGCCCTCGCTGCAATCGGCATGCGCACCGAGCGTTGGTAGGCGGCGCTGGTAGCCTAAAGCACGTGCCTATCATCACGAAGAAATGTGAGCTAGATTCCGCCTACATCAGCAGCGTGCTGGGTAGTGCGGACGATAACCTGCGCGTGCTCAATAACCGCCTGGATGCGGACCTTTTTGCCCGCGGCAATGTCGTCACCGTCACCGGTCCGGATTATGAAGTGGCCCGTGCCGCCAAGATCCTCGATGAGCTCGAGGCCATCGCCCGCCGCGGCCACGCCGTGTCCACCGATACGGTCAAGCACACCATGGACATGGTGGCCGTGGAGGCGCCGCAGTCGGTATCGGCGGCGCTGGCGGCGGACATCGTTAAGCGCCGCGGCAAGGCCGTCCGCCCGAAGACGGTGGGCCAGTCTGAATACGTGCAGGCCATCGACGATAATACGGTGGTCTTTGGTATCGGCCCGGCCGGTTCCGGCAAGACCTACCTGGCGGTGGCCAAGGCCGTGCAGGCCCTGCAGACCAAGCAGGTCTCGCGCATTATCCTCACCCGCCCGGCCGTGGAGGCAGGGGAGAAGCTCGGCTTCTTACCGGGCACGCTCAATGACAAGATTGACCCGTACCTGCGCCCGCTGTACGACGCCTTGCGGGACATGCTCGACCCAGAAATGATTCCCAAGCTCATGGAAGCCGGCATCATCGAGGTCGCCCCGCTGGCCTATATGCGCGGCCGCACGTTGAACGATGCCTTCGTCATCCTTGACGAGGCCCAAAACACCACGCCCGCGCAGATGAAGATGTTCCTCACCCGTCTGGGCTTTGGCTCCAAGATTGTGGTCACCGGCGATGTCTCCCAGGTAGACCTCCCCCACGGTCAGGTGTCGGGCCTGCGCATCGTACGCCGCATCCTGCGCAATGTGGATGATATCCACTTCGCGGACTTGGGCTCCAAGGACGTGGTGCGCCACCAGCTGGTCGGGCGCATCGTCAATGCCTATGAGACCTTTGATAATAAGAAAGCCGCAGAATACGAGGAAATGGAATGAGTATCGAGTTTCTCAATGAATCCGGCTTCGAAGGCGTCAACGAGGAGATGCTGATTGACGTCGCCTCTTATGCCTTCGGTGCGATGGACATCAACCCCGATGCCGAGTGCACCATCACCTGTGTGGATTTGAAGACCATCGAGGATCTGCACGTGCGCTGGATGGATCTGGAAGGCCCCACCGATGTCATGAGCTTCCCCATGGATGAGCTCACCCCTGGCGCCATCGCCGGTGGCGGCCGCCCCGATGCCGCCGACCCAGGCCCGGCCATGCTGGGCGATATCGTCCTGTGCCCCGAGTTCGCCCTGCGCCAGGCGGAGGCCGCCGGCCACTCCCTAGGCCACGAGCTGGCCCTGCTTACCGTCCATGGTTGCCTGCACCTGCTGGGCTATGACCACTCCACTCCGGCCGAGGAGAAGGAAATGTTCGGCCGGCAAAACGAGCTGCTCGCGGATTGGTACGACGATGCGGCCGAGCGCGGCGTTTCCTATCAGCCCAAGCCTTCTGGCCCGAAGGCTTTTCCTGACGCCGCCGAGCGCGCCAATCTGGACAAGCAGGTTCCCGGTGGCGGAATCCCTGCGGTGGGCGAGCCACAAGATCGCCCGGAGGAATAATTTTTGTCTTTTCCTTGGTGAGCGCGCGGGCAGCGTAGCACAATGGGTAGCTATGACTATCCTTTCCATCCAGTCCCACGTCACCTACGGCCACGTTGGCAACTCCGCGGCCGTCTTTCCCCTGCAGCGCGCCGGCCATGAGGTATGGCCGGTCCACACGGTGAATTTCTCCAACCACACCGGCTACGGCGACTGGGGCGGACCGATGATTCCAGCCAGCGACGTCACCTCCATCATCGACGGCATTGAGAAGCGCGGCGCCTTCCCGCAGATCGACGCCATCCTTTCGGGCTACCAGGGTGGCGCCGACATTGCCGACGCCATCGTGGAAACCGTCCGCCGCATCAAGGCCGCCAACCCCAAGGCCCTCTACGCCTGCGATCCTGTAATGGGCAATGCCAAGTCCGGCTGCTTCGTCTCCGATGAGATCCCGCCGCTTTTGCGCGACCGCGTCGTGCCCGTCGCCGATATCATCACCCCCAACCAGTTTGAGCTGGGCTACCTCACCGATTCCGAGGTTGGCACCCTCGATCAAACCCTTGCCGCGGTGAAGAAGGCACAGGAAATCGGTCCGAAGACCGTGCTGGTTACCTCCGTTAAGCGCCCCGAGACTGCCGACGACCAGATTGAGATGCTTGCCGTCGACGGCGACCGCGCTTTCTTGGTGTCCACTCCGCTGCTGCCGTTCAAGCGCAACGGCTCCGGCGACGTCACCGCCGCCTTGTTTACCGGCCACTACACCGAGACCAGCGACGTCAAGGAGTCCCTGCGTCGCACCGCCTCTTCCGTGTATGACCTGCTGGAAAACACCTATGAAGCCGAGTCTGCTGAGCTCCGCCTCATTCAGGCGCAGGACGTCTTCGCTCACCCGCGCATGCAGTTCGACGCCGAGGAGCTTTAGGCCTGGGCGGCCCCGTTCGCGCGCGTGGGAACCCGTGAAGTTTGGCCTCCTAAAGTTAGGTCCATTCTGATCGAGCCGATCTGAGGAAAACTTCCCCTCAGATCGGCCTTTTCGCCCTCAATTCGGCCCGATCACCTTGGACTTTTCTCCTCTGCTCCCTTAAGAACCCGCACCTACGCCCACCCCAAGGTCTATCGAGTGTCGGCCGAGCTGAGTAAACTTTCCCTTCAGCTCGGCTCTCTTATTTCATCAAAGGCGGCTTACGACGAGTCTCTCATACGAGACTACTTCTCTGGATGAATAGTGTGGCGTACTACCACAACATCAGTAATATGGCTCCCGTCACATCATCTACTTTGCGATAGGAGCCCACCATGTCCAGCACCGGCAGCATCAGCGCATCCCCCGACGGCCTGTTGATGGCCCTCATGCAGTACCCCGTTCCCGTGGTCAATACCCCGGAAGACGTCCAAGCCAGCGTGGACGAAATTTGCCGCATGGTGGGTTCCACCAAGGCGGGCTACCCGGACCTCGACCTTATTGTCTTCCCGGAATATTCATCCTCCGGTCTCAATACCAAGATTTGGTCCTATGATGAATTCCTCATCGGCCTCGATGACCCAAAGGTGGACCAGTTCAAGCAGGCCTGCAAGGACAATGATGTCTGGGGCGTCTTTTCCATCATGGAGCCAAACCATGAGGAAGGAAAGCCGCCCTTTAATACCGCCATCATCATCAACTCCGACGGTGAAATCGCCCTGCACTACCGTAAGCTGCAGCCATGGACTCCCATCGAGCCTTGGTACCCAGGCGATTTGGGCATGCCGGTTTGCGACGGCCCGAAGGGCTCCAAGCTCGCTGTAAACATTTGCCACGACGGCATGTTCCCTGAGCTCGCACGCGAGGCTGCGTACAAGGGCGCCAACGTCTATATCCGCATCTCTGGCTACTCCACGCAAACCCAGGATCAGTGGATCATGACCAATAAGACGAATGCCTTCCAAAACCTGATGTACACCGCATCCGTAAACCTGGCTGGCTATGACAACACCTTCTACTACTTCGGTGAAGGCAACGTCTGCAATTACGATGGCCACATGATTTCTGAGGGCCACCGCAATCCCGGCGAAATCGTCACCGCCGAAATCTTCCCTGAGCTGGCTGACAAGGCCCGCATCAACTGGGGCCTAGAAAACAACATCTTCAACCTAGGCAACCGCGGGTACGTTGGCTACCCCGGTGGCAAGACTGACAACTATCTCACCTGGGTCGAGGACTTGGCCAAGGGCGAGTACAAACTGCCTTGGGCTGACGACGTCCGCATCAAGGACGGCTGGAAGTACTACCCGGACGGCCCGCAGCTCGGCCCACTGCCGGACGAGTTTAAATAAGCCCTGCTAATCCACCACCAAGGCCCTGCACCCGTTTGACGGGTGCAGGGCCTTGACGTTGCTTAACGCTCTGCCTCTTTTCTGTTAATACTCGTAGCCTTCAACCGCACCCGTATCCGAATCGGCTGGCGCATCCGTAACCGCGCCAGACTCTGGTGCGTAACCTGCATCTATATCGCCGTAGCTATCGGGATAGTCCGAATCGGAAGGTGGAAGACCTCCATTGCACAGTTCGGCCCATTCCTCGGGGTACTTGTATCGTCCTTCTAAACCGCCACAGACTGCTTCAGCGCGTACGGAACGCCGGTGGGACGGCGTATCGCATAGTTCTGTAGGTCTTTCGGTGCCGTCAGAAAATGTGCCGATGATGGTCAAGTTTCCCGGATCGCAATACAGGAGCTCCGGCTCGGCAGCCACGGCTTGGGGTTGGGTCTCCGGCTCGGGAGCGACACTTTCTGCAGGTTCTTCAGTCATGCTCTCTTCACTGCTGGTGGTAGAAGAAGTGGTGGTTGAAGAATTGGAGGTGCTGGAAGAAGAGGTTGCGGAGGAACTCGTGCTCGTCTCTGGGGACGGTTCAGAATCTGGAGAGGAGCATGCGGAGAGGAAGAGAGTAAGTGCAGCGCCCAGAATTAAGGCAGGAGACTTGCGGGACATGAAGGGACCTTTCGGAGAGTAAGCACGGTTTGTGCTGGGGAGAGAGGTTTCTCCATAGATTAGCCCTATGCCGCTTCACCGGTGCGAATTGGCCATGAACTAATCGGAGATCTTGACTCTGTGGGCTATTATTGCGGGTAATGAGTTCTGATTTTGATGCACAGTTTGATGCGGCATTCGAGGGCCTGCCAGAAGACCCCGATGATGCCGTGTCGGAAGGCGCCGAGAATACGGCAGCCCCGCTTGATTATTCGCAATACACCGATACCCCGGAGGGTTTCCGCTCGGGCTTCGTATCCTTTGTCGGGCGCCCGAATACCGGCAAGTCCACGCTGACTAATGCCCTGGTGGGGCAAAAGATTGCGATTACCGCTGACCAGCCGGAGACCACCCGCCATACCATCCGGGGCTTGGTACACCGCGAAGACGCTCAAGTTATCGTCGTGGATACGCCGGGTCTGCACCGTCCGCGCACCTTGTTGGGCGAGCGCCTCAACGAGGTGGTCAAGGATACCTACGCTGATGTGGACGTTATTGGCCTGACCATCCCGGCCGATGAAAAAATTGGCCCGGGTGACCGCTGGATCCTGGAAAACGTGCGCAGCATCGCGCCAAAGACCCCGATCATCGGCATCGTCACCAAGCTGGATAAGGCCAGCAAGGACCAGGTAGGCGCCCAGCTTCTGGCCCTGCACGAACTGCTTACCCAGGAGGATCCGAATGCGGTAGTCATCCCGGTCTCCTCCAAGGAGGGCGTGCAACTGGATGAGCTGGTGCAGGTCATCGTGGACCACCTGCCGGAAGGCCCGAAGTTCTACCCGGATGATCACATCACCGATGAGGGCCAGGAAAAGCGCATCGAGGAACTCATTCGTGAAGCCGCCTTGTCCGGCTTGAAGGCGGAGCTGCCGCATTCGGTGGCGGTGCAGGTCGATGAGATGCTGCCGTCGCGCACCCGCGAGGGCGTGCTGGATATCCACGCCATTTTGTACCTAGAGCGCCCCGGCCAAAAGCGCATTATCGAGGGCAAGGATGGCCTGCGCTTCCGCCGCATTGTGGGCAACGCCCGCAAGGAAATTATTAAGCTGCTGGGCCAGAACGTATACCTAGACTTGCGCATTAAGGTGCTGAAGAATTGGCAGTCCGACCCGAAGTCGCTGGGTAGGCTCGGGTTTTAAACCACTATGCGCGAGAACTATCGTGACCGCGCAGTGGTCATCCGCACCTATGATTTTGGCGAGGCCGATCGCGTCATTGTCCTGCTCACCCGCGATCACGGCCTTGTACGCGCGGTGGCCAAGGGCGTGCGCCGCGCCAAGTCCCGCTTTGGCTCGCGCCTGCAGCTCTTCGTCAACCTCGATGTCCAGCTGTACGTGGGCAAAAATCTAGCCACCATTTCCCAAGCGGATACGGTGGATTACTTTGGGGCGCGCCTCATTGAGGACTATGAGCGCTACACGGCAGCCTGCGCGGTACTGGAATCGGCAGAGCGCCTTGCTTTTGCCGACGCCGCTCATGACCCCTACCTCTACGAATCCGTCACCGCGACCTTGGAGCAGCTCCAGATCGCGGACCCGACCATGACGCTGGATGCCTTTTTGCTGCAGGCGATGGCGCATGCCGGTTGGGCACCGAGCCTGTTCAACTGTGCCCAGTGCAACCGGCCCGGCCCGCACCACGCCTTTCACCCGGCGGTCGGCGGGGCGGCGTGCCACGAATGCCGGCCGCCGGGCGCGGCCGAGGTGGATCCGGAAACCCTGCATCACCTGTGGCTTTTGGCGCATAACCATCCGACGAATCCCACGAATGCGCAAAAGCAGGAGGGGCACCGCCTAGCGCGGGCGCACCTGCAGTGGCACATGGAGCGCAATGTTTCCGCATTGCAGGTTATGGAGCAGTAGAATATAGCCCGTGATTACGCCAGACCCGAACCGCACTTTGACCCCGCCGAATATCCCGGACGAGTTCCTGCCGCGCCATATTGCGCTGGTCATGGATGGCAATGGCCGCTGGGCCCAGGAAAAAGGCATGAAGCGCACCGAGGGACATAGGCGCGGCGAAGCCGTGCTTCTTGACGTCGTCGATGCCTGCCTTGCCGCCGGCGTTCCTTATCTTTCGGCCTATGCTTTCTCTACGGAGAATTGGCGCCGCAGCCCCGAGGAGGTCCGCTTCCTTATGGGCTTTAACCGTGACGTGTTGCGCCGCCAGCGCGAGTGGCTCAATGAGCGCGGTGTGCGCGTAGTGTGGGCCGGCCGCCGCCCGCGCCTGTGGCGCTCAGTAATTAAGGAGCTCGAGGCTGCCCAGGAGCTGACCAAGGATAATACCAAGATGACCTTGGCCATGTGCGTCAACTACGGTGGTAGGGCAGAGCTGGTGGATGGTTTTCGGGACATCGCCAAGCAGGTTGCAGCCGGCGAGCTCAACCCGCGCGATATTAAGGAAGAAACCATCGCGCAGCATCTTTATGATCCGGACATGCCGGATGTGGATCTCTTCCTGCGCCCGTCCGGTGAGAAGCGCACCTCCAACTTCCTGCTGTGGCAGTCCGCGTATGCGGAGATGATTTACCAGGATAAGCTCTTCCCGGATTTCACCCCGGAGGATCTCTTCGCTGCCATCGAGGAATACGCGCGGCGCGACCGCCGCTTCGGTGGCGTTAAGAAGTAGCGCGCAGCAGCGAAGCGGTGTGCGTTTATAGCTCGGGGATAAAGATGTCCTCGATGCGGCAGGAAAAGTGGCGCGCGATCTGAAATGCGAGGGGGAGCGAAGGATCGTAGCGTCCTTTTTCAATACTGATGACCGTTTGGCGCGAAACGCCTAGCTCGGTGGCCAAGCCCTGCTGGGAGAGACCTTGGCTCTCGCGAATTTTTTTGAGCCGGTTGTCCATGGCTTAGCTCGCTGCGCGCCTGTGGGCAAAGTAGCTAATGCCAAAGGTTCCGGTGACAAATACGCCCAAGATGATGGTGAGCATGGTGCCGGAAACCTGGAATTCCCAAAAAGAAGAAACAACGCCTAGACCGCCAATGCCATAGAGCATGGCGTGCAGGGTGTTTTCCGAGGCCTGCGAATACCAATGAGATTCGATGGAATTTTCTGGGTCGGGTGTTGCACCGCGGATGGTGGACCGATCCACCATGAAAAGCCAGCTAGCTGAGATTGCAACAGGAAGGAGACACAGCGAATACACCGCAAACGCTAGCCACGGCGAATCATTGTGTATGAACGCGGCCATGATGGCACCGGCGGCCGCCGCTATGGCCGCGCCTGCAGCCAGGGACAAAGTGATGAGCTTAGTTTGTGAGCCGCCAAACTTGGGGCGGCCAAAGTGAGTGGTCCGCACGGAAATCTCCTGAAACAAATGATTGTAAAGCGTGCTTGACACACACTATATGTCAAGGACACTTTACTGTAAAGGGGGCTTTACTATCGCGATAGTTGCAGAAGAAAAACCTCAGGCTCCGGGAGTCGGAGTCTGAGGTTAGGGGAGTGGTTGCGATCGACGGCGCGCGGCCGTTTAGGCGGAGGCGGCGCAGTCGCTGCAGATGCCAAAGACCTCGGCATCGTGGCCGGTGAGCTCGAAGCCATAGTCCTTCGCGACGGAGGTGGCCCACTTTTCAATGGGGCCGCCGTCGATTTCCTCGGTGCGGCCACATTTGGTGCATACCAAATGGTGGTGATGGGCGTCGGTCTCGCAATGGCGGTAGAGAGTTTCGCCATTGGGCATGTGGAGTGCGTCCACTGCATCGATATCGGTTAGGGACTGCAGGGTGCGGTACACGGTGGTCAGGCCCACCTTTTCCTCACGCTCTTGGAGCTCGTGGTAGATCTCCTTAGCAGAGGAGAATTTCTCCATTTCCCGGAGCACCTCGACGACTGCGGTGCGCTGCTTGGTATTGCGCGCGCCTAGTTTGGGAATACTGTCGTGTAAAGCCATGCCCTCAATATTATCAGTGCTTTTTCAATAACTGCACAGTCAGGCGGCTTTTTATGCAGGAGGGGAGGGGCTAGGAGGCGATCTTGGCGGCGTCGGCAAGCAGGTCCAAAACCTGCGGCGCAATGAGCGAGTAGGTTACCTCGCGGCCGCTGCGCTCGGAGTCCACGATGCCTGCCTGCTTGAGCACGCGCAGGTGCTGGCTGATAAGGGGCTGGGACTTGCCGGTGGCCTTGACCAGCTCATGAACAAAGTGATCGCGCTCGGCCAAACGGGAAATGATGGCGATGCGTAGGGGCGAATCGAGGGCAGCGATCACGCCGGCAGCCGCAGAAGTATTTGGGGCCTTGTAAGTGGTCGTCATAGGGAATGTCACCTTCAATTAAATACCCATTACCTGTCGGTCACCCTTATATTACCCGATACGTGCAATACGTTGTATTTATTTCAGATTAAATTCATGCCCCAATCCCACCGCCGGGAAGTGCTTCGGGTTAGACTGAACGAGATTGTCAAGACTGTCCCCTACCAGAGGAGTCCGAAAACTAATGGCATCCGTCATCGATACCGTTGTAAACCTGTGTAAGCGCCGCGGCTTGGTCTACCAGGCAGGTGAAATTTACGGCGGTTCCCGCTCCGCGTGGGACTACGGCCCTCTTGGTGTAGAGCTCAAGGAAAACATCAAGCGCCAGTGGTGGCGCCACATGGTTCAGTCCCGCGCAGACGTCGTGGGCGTAGATACCTCCGTCATCCAGCCGCGTCAGGTCTGGGTATCCTCCGGTCACGTCGAGGTCTTTTCTGACCCGCTGGTGGAATCCCGCCACACCGGCAAGCGCTACCGTGCCGACGACCTCATTGAGGCCTATGAGGAAAAGCATGGCCACGAGCCAGAAAACGGCCTGGCAGACATCAACGATCCGGAAACCGGCCAGCCGGGTGACTGGACCGAGCCGAAGGCCTTCTCCGGTCTGCTCAAGACCTTCCTGGGGCCAGTCGATGATGAGCAGGGCCTGCACTACCTGCGCCCGGAGACCGCACAGGGCATCTTCGTTAACTTCAAGAATGTGATGACCTCTTCGCGCATGAAGCCGCCGTTTGGCATCGCGAACATCGGCAAGTCTTTCCGCAACGAGATCACCCCGGGCAACTTCATCTTCCGCACCCGCGAGTTTGAGCAGATGGAAATGGAGTTCTTCGTTAAGCCAGGCGAGGACGAAGAGTGGCACCAGTACTGGATTGATGACCGCTACAACTGGTACGTGGACCTGGGCATCAAGGAAGAAAACCTGCGCCTGTACGAGCACCCGAAGGAAAAGCTCTCCCACTACTCCAAGCGCACCGTGGACGTGGAGTACGCCTTTGGCTTCAAGGGCTCCAAGTGGGGCGAGCTGGAGGGCGTGGCCAACCGTACGGACTATGACCTGTCCGTACACGCCAAGGGCTCGGGCGAGGACCTGTCCTACTACGACCAGGCCAACGACGAGCGCTGGATCCCGTACGTTATCGAGCCGGCCGCCGGCCTGGGCCGTTCCATGATGGCCTTCTTGGTCGATGCCTACGATGAGGAAGAAGCTCCCAACGCCAAGGGTGGCACCGATAAGCGCGTGGTCCTGCGCCTGGACCGGCGCCTGGCACCGATCAAGGTGGCCGTACTGCCGCTGTCCAAGAAGGAAGAGCTCTCCGAGCCAGCCCGCAAGCTAGCCGATAAGCTGCGCGCTTACTGGAACGTGGACTTTGACGTCTCCGGCGCCATCGGCCGCCGCTACCGCCGCCAGGATGAGATCGGCACCCCGTTCTGCGTCACCTTCGACTTCGACACCCTCGAAGACGATGCCGTAACCGTGCGCGAGCGCGACACCATGGAGCAGGAACGCGTGAAGCTCGATGACCTCGAGGCTTACCTCGCCGCCCGCCTGATTGGGTGCTAGGGATGCATTACACCAGCTGGGATCGCTCCGACCGCGCAAAGCCTGTGCTCTTGGCCGAAGACGGCCCGGAGCAGCTGGGCGTATTCTCGGAGCATTCCGCGGAGGTGGACGGCCACTTCTGGCGCACCGAGGTCAGTGATCTGGGCGCCTCTGCCACGCTTGCCGACGGCTGTATTTACCGCCTCGCCGGCCGCCCCGGCCGCGACAAGCGCCTAGAGGCATCGCTCAACGGTCGTACCTTCACCTTCATCAACGAAAACAGCGGCGACTGGATCATCGATGACGTCGATGACGAAAAGGTAGGGCAGTTTACCGCGCGCAATTCCGGCGTGCGCAAGGCCATCCTCGAATTCGAGCACGATGCCGAGGGCCTGACCGCCGCGGAAATCGCCGGCTTGAGCTGGTTTACCCGCGTCATCCTGGATGCCAATACCCAGGGCAAGGCCTGGGCCTGGATCATTACCTTGGTCCTGGCATCCATCGTCGCCCTCGTCGCGCTATTCGTCCTCTAATGACTGCACAGTGGACCTGGCGCGCGGGCGCTCTCACCAACGTCGAGGGGCACGAGCTTGCCTCCGTGCGCGACGGCGTGCTTGCCACCGCGACCGGCGAGCGCCTCGCAGTAAAATCCTCGCTGGATTCTTCCTCCCCGCGGTTCTTCCTGCGCGCGCAGACCGCCGCGGGCGAGGATTTCTCGGTCACCCAGGCCGGGATGACCGTCACCCGCTTGCGCGCGATCTGCGCTGACCGCGAGTACCTGCTGGAGCGCCGCAACCCCTTCCGCCGCGAGCGCCGCATCGTGGCCCGCGGCACGGGCAACGAGGTTGCCAGCACCGCGCCGGCCGGCGATAGCCTGCGCGTGAGCGTGGGCGAGCTGCCGGAGCTCGACGCCATTTTCTTGAGCTACGCCTGCTTGCTTCTCGACGCCAACCCGCGCACCCTGCGCACCTAGCCCAGCGCCGGGGAGAGCCGGGAGCCGGGCCACCCGCGCGCGAGCCTAGGGCAGGGCTGCCGGGCCGTGGGAGTGGACTGGGCAGGCTAGGCGGAATGGGCGGGCTAGAAGGAGCCGCCGCGGAAGCCGCCTCCGCCACCACCGCCGAAGTCCCCGCCGCCAAAGCTTCCTCCGCCGAAGCCGCCGCCTCCGAAACCACCGCCGAAGCCGCGGCCGCCGCCGAGCATTTGGCCAAGGACCATACCGGTCACGACATTGCCGGCGGCGTTGCCCATCTGCTGGCGCTGCTGGCGGCGACGGTGCTCGTCGATGTCATCCTTGGCGCGCTGCAGCGCCGCCTGGGCTGCGGCCACCGCTTCGCGGGAGGACTGCAGCGCGGCGCGGATATCGCTGCGCTCGGTGTGAAGGGCTTGGGCGTGGAGGCGTTTGGCGTCGGCAAGCGCAGTGCGCGCGCCCGAGCCGATGATGCGGCCGCGGGAGGAAATGAGGTCTTCTGCGGCCTGGATATTGGATTCCGCTACGGAAATCTGCTGGCGGAAGAGATCCAGCTGGCGCGCGTGCGTGGAGGTCTTTTCGCGCACGCGGTCGAGCGCTTCATCTAGTTGGGTATCGATAGAGGTCAGCGCGGTGTGCTGGCCCAGAGGATCCTGCTGGCCGTGGGCCTTGGCATCGTTGACGGCGGTGCCGGCGCGGCCGAGCAGATCCTCGAGCTTGTCCCAATCCGCGGTGGTTCCCTGGGCCTTGCCTTGGCGCTCGAGCTCGCGGGCCTCGTCGATCTCGCCCTCGACCTCGGCGATAAGCGCCTCAAGGTTACCGCGGGCGGTGGCGATATTCTCCTCGGCGTTTTCCACGCCGGAAATGAGGCGATCCGTCATCTCACAGGCGTGCTCGATATCGCGAATAAGTCCCACCAGCGGGCCCTGCTGGCCGGCCGGCTGGGTCTGGACCCCGCGGGCCTTGTCGAGCAGTTTCTCGGCCTCATCGAGGGAAGCGGCGGCAAGCTCGGGGTTATCGGCAATGGAGGAGAGCACGTTCTCGTCATAGTTGGACTTCAGGCCGGCCAGCGTGGACTCGGCTTCCGGCAGGCGGGCGCGCAGGCCCACGGTCCGCTGGGTGAGCTCATCCAGCTTTTCATCGGAGTGGATGAGCAAGTCGCGCATCTTGGCAAACTCCTCGGCCTGCGCATCGAGGGCATCATCGGCCTGGCCGCAGGAGGAGACAATTTCTACCAGCATCTGGCGGCGCTCGGCCGGGGATTCCGGCACAGCATCATCCAGGCGCTGGCGCAGGTGGAAGGCCTTTTGCAGGGTAGAGGTGGAGTGGTTCATCGCCTTGGTAAACGGGCGCACGCGCTCTGGGCCGAACTCGGAGAGCGCGATATTAAGCTCCTCCTTGCCGCGGCGGATGGACTCATCGGTAGAGACCAACTCCTCTTGGGCCAGCTGGTCCAAAGTCTCCAGCGGCAGGCGATTCAACTGGTCGGTGTCACCCGGGGAAATCTCGCGGGCGGACTCCAGCGTCTGCGCATTATTCTTCTTTGTAGTGCGGCGCGAGTAGTACATGATTCCGCCGCCGGCGGCGACGATGGCGGCCGCGCCACCGCCCAGCCACGCTAGTCCAGAGGAATCGGAGGCGGAGTTAGTGGAAGAGGAGTTGCCCAGGGCGGCGTCGGCAAGCGCGACGGCCGAAGCACCGTATTCATCGCTGGCCAGCTTGTCATAGGCGGCGTCATACATCTGGTCCAGCCGGCCCTTGGGCCATGCATCGCCGGCCTGCACGCCCATCTTGCGGTCATTGATGGATAGCACATAGACCGCGGAATTCGGCCCCTTGTCCTGGACAGCCTGGCCCGCAAAGGTTTCCGGATCCGTGCCCAGCTCATCGGTGATATAGACAAAGAGCGTCAAGTGCTCGTCCTTTTGCAGCTGGGCAATCTTCTCCCTGAGCTCGGCCTTTTCTTGGGTGCTTAATACACCCGCGTCATCGGTAACCTTTTCCGTTAGGGTTGCCGTATCGGTACCCTGCGCCACGGTGGTGGTCTCGGCGGCGAAGGTAGACCCCGCACCGACGGAGGTGCAGCCTAAAATGAAAGCGGCAATGGCCGCGCGGCCCAAACGTGCACTCAAATTCATGCCCACCACTTTACCGGCTTAACTTAGCCCTCCGGCAGGTAGTGTGGTGGGGCAGTGAAGTACGCAATTGTTTTAGGAACCGCCCAATACGATGGCCGCCCCTCCCGCATCCTGGCCGGCCGCCTGCGCCACGCCGGCGAGCTCGCCACCACCGAGGGGCTGGAGGTCATTACCGTGGGCGGCAAGCTGCCCGGGGATAGGTTTACGGAGGCCGGCGTCGGCCGCACCTTCCTGCGCGAGCACTTCCCGCACCTGACCGTGCACGCGGTGGAGGAGGGGATGGATACCCGCAGCTCCCTCAGCGCGGTCAAGGAAGCCTTCGCGCTTTCCGACGCCACCATCATCACCGATCCCCTCCACCGCCTGCGCACCGTGCTCATCGCCCGCCAAGAGGGGATCACGGCCACCGTCTCCGGCACGCCGTACTACCCGGCCGCGCGCTTTTCTAAGCCCTGGTGGCGCTACCTTGCCCACGAAACCGGTGGCGTGGCCTATGCGTTGGTGGCCGGCCTGCTTCCCGCTCGCGGTGCCGCGGCGCTGCGCAATGGTTTCTACCGCGTGGAGCAAGTGCTGCGCCCCAATCAGAAGCTGCGGCATGAGACGATTCAGCGGGAAGATAGGAATACTTTTCCACGGCGATAAGAAAGATCGCATGATATTCTGCAGGCTGACGAAACATTTCTAGGGGAGAAGGGTTTCTTTTCCGCTACATCAGGAAATAACACCGAGCCATGTTGGTCAGCGCTGAAATGCTACGAAGCCTCAGGAGCAAAGCATGTTAAAACTGGAAAACCTATCTGTGAAACTAGGCAGGAGAAGTAGTCCGCTATTCTCTATCAGCTCTGTGCATGAGCCGGGGACCCTCACTTGGATTCGAGGCACCTCTGGGTCCGGCAAATCCACGCTGCTTCGCGTTATCTCTGGCCTCCAGAAGCCAACATCAGGATCCGTCAATATTTTCGGACATGATTTATGGAGCTCATCCGCTCGAAGCAGAGATCAATTTCGAGCTAAATCGATGGGAATAGTGTTTCAAGATTCCGGCGTAGTGCCCTGTTTGACAATCGACGAAAACCTTTCCTTCGCGCAAGGGCTAAGCGGAGTGACCGCAGACTCGGATGCTAATAGCTCTTTGCTAGCTCAACTCAATATGAGTGAATACGGAGCCTTTCTACCGCACGAGCTTTCAGTGGGACAACGCCAACGCGCGGCCATAGCAACGGCAATGTCTAAAAAGCCCCAACTCGTTTTCGCAGACGAACCGACGAGTGCATTGGATGAGGACAACGCATATTCAGTGTTGCGATATCTGCATAATTACATTGTAAGAAACCACGCAATCGCCTTGGTAGTTTCCCACGATGACCGTTTAGCGCAGTTTTGTGATCAGGTTTTGGAAATCGGGGTAAACCAATGAATTTTCGCGCTGTGGAAGCGAAGATCCGTAAAAGCACATTTGCGGAGAGTATCCCGCTACTAGCTACCTCGTTTGTGCTCATCTTCTTTGTCTGCCTGTTAGTCTCCACAGTAGCGGCGGACAAGGTAGCCGAATCTATGGCAATGGGGATGACGTATTCGGCGTTCGTATCGATCATTCCCTTTGCTCTGGCACTCAAATATTGCTTAAGGCATGTGGTGGAGGGGAGACGCCACCACTATGAGGCCCTTCGTTCATTTGGGCTAGCATTAAAACGAATTCGGCGAGCGTTATTTCTTGAGCTACTTATAGTTTATTTTTTCTTTTCAATAGTTAGCGCAGTTTTGGTTCCAGTGCTAATGAAGCCAATTTTCCTGGTTCTATATTCGGATTTTGGCATTGATCTTCCGCAAGGACTTCCTTCGCCGCTGCTCGTCGCTGTGATCACATGGTGTGCGATCGCTTGCCTGAGTTTCGTTCTTCTCCAACAGGAGACGAGAGTTTTGGAAGATTTGAGCCAAGGCCCAGCTCGCATAGATCCAAAACCAAGGAATCCGCGGGCTGCAGAACTCCTTCGATATCCTCTAGGGATAGCGGCCAGTGTTGTATTGCTGGTGGGATTTGTGGCGATGCCCCAGGCGGATCCGTCTAGTAGGTGGCCGATGATTTTCGTCTACTGCGTCCCCTTCTTGGTGAGTGCTGCTTCTGTATTTTTCTACGCAGTTGTCTTATATTTCGCCGAATATCTCTCCCTCAAGATTAGGGGATGGGATCCTCCGATTTTAGGAGTCCGGTATGCGCGGTCTTTTATCGCCGCTACTACATTGCGGGTCTCTTGTGTTTTTATCTTGTTTCCCATCATTCTTTTTATTGTGAATGATTCAGCCCTCTACTCAGCAAGAGAAGAGTTGGCTGACAATGTAAGGGACGTCTATGTAGGGGCGCCGCAGGATGGACAAACTTTCGGCACCTCCGCCGCTAAAAACGTTTGTCAGGACCACGCCGCAGATTGCCTAGGAGTTCTTAGCTGGGTTCCTGCTGTCCAAGACTCGGGAGAGCTCCAGCCTTCCACTATGGAAGACGGAGCTGTCTTTGCACTAGTAGAAGATAGGAACGGAGCAGTAGGTTCCTTGGTCAAAGACCAAGGAGTAGTTGAAACGGACCCCCGATCTCCATTTGATCAAACGTGGATGCGGCCATGGGATAAAACCTTTAATGCTGAAGCAGATCCTACTTGGGGAGCGGGCGAAAGGAAAGATGAAGGGTATGCTGTAGCAATTTTTTCGAAGCAAGTCGAATTGAGCGACAGTCAAGAGATGGAGGTTGTAGGTGCTCAGCAATGGGCAGAAAACCTACCTTCAACGTTGCTTTACGGTCCAAACGGTACTGGTACAAGCGAATTTATCCCGTTGTTCGCCTACGTGATTGTCGGGGGAGCAGTTCTCATCTTCGGACTGGCGTTGGCTCAACAAGGTCGACTCATTCGCTTCACTAAGACCATTTGGGAACAAGGCGTCTCACTTGCTGAAGCGCACAGGAACAGGAAATTGGCTAATTGTTTGCCTTCGGCTTTTGCTTTGGCCTTATCGCTAGGATCAGCCGCTCTACTGGGCACATATATGCATTCTTATATATCGCATAAACTTGTACTGCACTTTCCAGCTGTCCCGTTTGGACTCATACTTTTCCTGGTGGTAGTTGTGGGCTTGGCTGCTGTGGGCAGCAACTTTGTGAAAGGCCCGCAGCCTGCTAAAAACTAGGCGGCCACGTTGCTCACCCCAAAGGCCAGTTCACGGAATAAGCTTGGGTCGTGTCCTATTCTTATTCCGCGCCCGACTTCGCCCGCTTGGCCGATGAAAAGCCGAAGGGCTCAGCTTTCCATACCGTGGAAGAACATCGCGGCGTATTCGCCCGCGACCGCGCCCGTGTGCTGCATTCGGCAGCCCTGCGGCGCTTGGCCGATAAAACTCAGGTCGTCGGCCCGCGCGATGGCGATACTCCACGCACCCGCCTGACCCACTCGCTGGAGGTGGGCCAAATCGCCCGCAGCATTGGCTCCGGGCTCGGCCTCGATCCCGATCTTTGCGATATGGCCGGTCTTACCCATGACATCGGCCACCCGCCCTATGGCCACAATGGCGAGAATGCGCTCAATGAAGTTGCCCTTAACGGCTTCGAGGGCAACGCCCAAACCCTGCGTATCCTAACCCGCTTGGAGCCCAAGGTCATCGTGGACGATGCCCACGGCGAACCCCAAAGCTTTGGCCTCAACCTCACCCGTGCGGCCCTCGACGGCGCCTGCAAATACCCGTGGACCAAGACCAACCCGGATGGCACCACCAACCGCAAGTACGGCGCCTACGACGAAGACGCGCACCTTTTGGACTGGCTGCGCGAAGGCCATACCGATAACCGCAAGTGCATCGAGGCCCAGGTCATGGACTGGTCCGATGACATCGCCTACTCCGTGCACGACGTGGAAGATGGCATCATCTCCCGGCGCATCTCTTTGAACGTGCTCTGGGACTTAGTGGAGCTCGCCCAACTAGCAGAAAAGGGCGCCAAGGCCTTCGGCGGCACCGCCGATGAGCTCTTGGAGGCGGCCGATAGCCTGCGCAACTTAAGCGTCATCAACGCCATCGGTGACTTTGACTATTCCTTGCGCGACTACGCCAACCTGAAAAAGATGACCTCGGAGCTCGTCGGCCGCTACGTCGGCGCAACCGTTGGCGCCACCAGCGAGGCCAATGCTGATCTCATCGCCTCCAATGGACTTGGCCGCATGCACGGCAACCTCATCGTACCCAAGCGAGCCGAAGCCGAAGTAAAACTGCTCAAAACCATCGCCGTCCTCTACGTCATGGACGAGCCCGCCCACCTCGCACGCCAAGACCGCCAACGCGAGCGCATCTACCGCGTCTACGATTACCTCGTCGCCGGCGCCCCCGGCTCCCTCGACGCCACCTTCCGCCTGTGGTGGGAGCAGGCCGATACCGACGCTGCCCGCGACCGCGCCATCATCGACCAGATCGCCTCCATGACCGAGTCCCGCCTGGAGCGACTGGCTCGCCGGAGCGCGGAGTTGTCTGGGTTCCTCAGCTAAACCTGGCCCACCCAGCACCGCTAGAGTTAGGTCGAAACTCATCGGGCCGATCTGAGCGCGAAAAGGCCGAATTGAGGGCTCACAACCCTCAATTCGGCCTGATATCTATGGACCTAACGCCCCCAGCCCCAGTCCAGGGGCCCGAGTCGCTAGCGCACCAACTTCACTCCCTGATCCTCCAAAACGGTGGCAACTCCCTCCAACTCCGCGTCTGCGATTTCCATGTCGGAGGCAATGATGACGGTGGTGCGCTGCTCGCGTAGGAAGTCCGCGAGGTCATCGAGGTTGCGGGGGCCGCAGTCCTCGCAGCCGGGGGTGCGGCCTAGCGCGTTGAAGAAGTCCGCGCGGGTGCGGATGTGTTCAGTAATGAGGATGCGTTGCATGATTACTCCTCCGCGTCTGGGATAGAACAGAAGCTTTCATAGTGGTCATCGGTGTAGTACCACACGTCTGGGTCGGTCTCGCTGCCGCCGCCGGTGATGATGCGGCGGGCGCCGCGGTTCTTGCTGCCCGGGGTTTCTACCGTGTATTCGCGGTAATAATTCATGTCCTGCTGCGGCAGGCGTCCCTCGTAGTTGCCAAAGCGGGCGTTGTCATTATCCGGGTAGTCGTAGGGTCCACCGGCCAAGATGTCGTCCGCGGTGTCCTTCGCCTCGGCGGGGAGGGAGGACATCTCGCAAGTATC
Organism: Corynebacterium sp. c3Ub_189; assembly: GCF_039907195.1. Lineage (NCBI taxonomy): Bacteria > Bacillati > Actinomycetota > Actinomycetes > Mycobacteriales > Corynebacteriaceae > Corynebacterium > Corynebacterium sp. c3Ub_189. The sequence continues at coordinate 28,059 of NZ_JASBOF010000010.1, forward strand.
GGCGTCGCCAGCCTTAGCGCCTCCTGCGGACTCAGACGGTGAAGAAGCAGAGGAATCATCATTGCCGCCGAGGTCGAAGCCGAAGTAGCCTGCAACGACGGCAATCACAAGGCCGCCGAGGGCTACTGGGAGCGATTTCTTAGACGCTTGGGACTTGGGCATACCTTTATTCTTGCAGGTGCAGCGACAAATACCGAAATCGGCCGGCACTCTCAACAAGGCCAAAAATTCCCCCGTCACGGGGGGTAGGTAAAGGCATGCGGAATATACCCCATCAGAGGGTAATTTCCGCCCAAACCGTGAACCCACAGGCACCACACCATCCTGGCCCAGCCATTTGAACATTCCCGCCGCGCGCGGGGTAGTCTGTACGCATGGCAAAAGGCAGAATTCCGGACAGCGACATTCAAGCTATCCGTGAACGCGCGCCTTTAGAAGAGATCGTGGGCGAGTACGTTCAGCTCAAGCCCGCCGGACACGATTCGCTCAAGGGCCTGAGCCCCTTCAAGGATGAAAAGACCCCGTCCTTCCACGTGCGCCCGCAGCGCGGTTACTATCACTGCTTTTCCACCGGCAAGGGCGGCGATGTCTTTAGCTTCCTGATGGAAATGGAGCAGGTCTCCTTCCCAGAGGCAGTGGAAGCGGTAGCGCAAAAGATCGGCTACCACATTAACTACCAGGGCGGTTCCACGGGCGCGCGCAATGAGAAGCCCGGCACGCGCCAGCGCCTCATCGCTGCGAATAAGGCGGCGCACGAGTTCTACCGCCAGCAATTGGAGACGCCGCAGGCGGCCACTGCGCGCGATTTCCTGCTGGATCGCGGCTTTTCCCGCGAGGTCATCTATGACTTTGAGTGCGGCTATGCGCCGGAGGGCTGGGATACCGCCACCAAGCACCTGCTGCGCTTGGGCTTTTCCTTCGAGGAACTGGAGGCGGCCGGTATCTCCAAGATGGGCAAGCGTGGTCCCATTGACCGCTTCCACCGCCGCCTGTTGTGGCCCATCAAGGACCTATCCGGCAACGTCATTGGCTTTGGCGCCCGCAAGCTTTTCGACGACGACAAGCTCGGCAAATACATGAACACCCCCGAGACCATGCTCTATCACAAGTCCAAGGTGCTCTTCGGCCTCGATCTGGCCAAGCGCAATATTGCCGATAACCACCAGGCCGTGGTGGTAGAGGGCTATACGGACGTCATGGCCATGTATGCGGCCGGTGTGAAAACCGCAGTGGCATCGTGTGGCACCGCCTTTGGTGGCGAGCACCTCCAGGTGCTGCGCCGGCTCATGCTGGATGATTCCTACTTCAACGGCGAGCTCATCTATACCTTCGACGGTGATGAGGCAGGGCAAAAGGCCGCCATGCGCGCGTTCGACGGCGAGCAGAAATTCACCGGCCAGTCCTTTGTCTCCGTGGCGCCCGACGGCATGGACCCGTGCGATCTGCGCCTGCAGAAAGGCGATGCCGCCGTGCGCGAGCTCATCGCGGACCGCATCCCCATGTTCGAGTTCGTCATCCAATCCGTCATCGCGGAGTACCGCATCGATACTGCGGAGGGGCGCCTGCAGGCCCTGCGGCGTGCGGTCCCCGTGGTGGCGCAGATCCGCGATCAGCCCTTGCAGCGCGAATATGCCCGCCGCCTTGCCGGTTGGGTGGGTTGGGCCAATCCGGAGGAGGTCCTCCAGCAGGTCCGCGCGGAGGCGCGCAAGCCCAAAAAGGCTGAAAAACCCACCATCCGCCGCTTTGATAACGCGAAGCAGCAGCCGGCGCAGCAGGACGTGCCGATGATCCATCCGCCGAGCCCCAAGGAAACCCACCTGTGGCCACAGCGCGAGGCCCTCAAGCTAGCCTTGCAGATGCCGCAGGTAGCAGGCTCGTACTTTGATGGCATTACTGCCGACGCCTATACCAACGACGCCTACCGCCTCGTCCGTCAAGCAATTTCCACCGCTGGCGGCGCCGCCCAAGGCGCGTCCATGCCGGCCGTGGAATGGATTGCCGCAGTGGCCGGCGAGATGCAGGATCTCACCGGCCGCAACTTCGTCTCCGAGCTTGCCGTAGAAGCAATCCTGCCTACCGACGTCGGCCCCGAAAAATACGCCGACTCCGTCCTTTCCCGCCTGCAAGAAACCGTGGTGGGCGATCAGATCGCCCAGCTCAAGGCCCGCCTCGGCCGCATGCGCCCTTCCGATGATGAGGCCAGCTATAACTCGCTCTTCGCCGACCTCGTTGCCCTCGAGCAGGCCCGCCGCGAGCTTAATGACCGCGCCTTCCGCGGCACGCCTCCCCAAGCATAAAAGTCTCCCCTCGGCACGAACCCAAATAAAGTGCGCGCCGAGGGGAGGGGAGAGACCTAAAGGCTAGATTGCTACCGCCCTAGTCCTCATCGGGCTCATAAATGCGGTCCGCATTATCTACCTGCGATCCGCGCAGCCGGCCCTTGCCCTTGCGCTTGGAGGACAAATCGCGAACCTCGCGCATGCGCGGTTCTGGGTCTAGGCGATTAGCCACCGCCTTGCGTGCCGAAGTAACAGCGGACTTAGTCACGGGGGAGTTGACGGCCTTTTCGTAGGCGCCCTTGATCTGGTGGTAGCGCTTGCGGCCAGCCTTAGTGCCAAAAACGTATCCTGCTGCGGCGCCGAAGACGAATTGGATCATTATCTAGCGTGTCCCCTTATTTCTGTGCGAGTAAAAGTTCCCCACCAGCCTACCGCGAAGCCTAGGCGCGCGCCGCCAGCCACGAGTGAGGGGTAGCGCTAACCCCGCAGTGGACTAGCGCTTTTCATGGCGCGGAATACGCGCTAGTTTAAGTGTGTGGAAAATAACAAGCGCAGGGATTCGGCGGCGGCCTCAGCAGTGGCGCTGGCCGCGCTTTTTACCGCGAGCATTTCTGTGGAATCCTCCGGCCACCAACCGGAGGCCGCCGCAGCGCACCAAGGCCCCAATTGGCCTGAAGAGTGCTGAGTGGTGGCCGCAAAGGTCTACCTAGCAATCCACAATTGTGCATGCGAGTTTAGCGTCGCGTTCACTTCCCCGTAACTTTAGCTGGATATTATTCGTGGGAATTTGATGCTAGTTAAAGGTTTCTACGTTGAACTATCGGAATAAACTTCGACCCGCAGCCCGCGTGTTCGTCCTCTGCGCAGCCACTGGACTGACTATAACCCTCGCACCGGCGGCCGCAGCCCTCCCCGTAACTGTGCCCCAGCTGCGTGAGCCCGTCACCCAGCGCACCTCCGGCGCAGCCCCAGTCCAGCACCCCGGCGCCCCAGTTCCAGAGCCGTTTAGCACGGACTATATCGCGGGCTTTGAATCCGATGTTTCGTCTTATCAATTTGGCAACTACTGGCAGGTAGTCCAGCTTTTTGACCACATCAAGGCCCAGCCGGAAATCCGCCAGGAAAATATGGACAAGGCCGTCGCTATCAACAACGCCGCAGCCGGTGACCCCGCTTTGATCCGGCGCGCGCAGGCCGATGCCAAGGCCAGCTCGACCAGCGTGCTCAACGCCGTTTCTGACTCGATGGGCAAGAACCTCGGCGGTGCCTTCCGCGCCGCCTTGGCTGAGCACCGCTTGCCCAAAACCGAATACCTTCTAGGCAATGGCTATGCGGCCCGCGCAGGCGGACTGGCCAATTCCACGATGTCAGAGAAGTACTACTTCAACTATCAACGCCCGTACCAGCGCGCGCCGCAAGCTATCAAGCGCTACGACGACGGCTCCACGGATCTCTATCCCACCTCGCCAGCCTTCCCTTCGGGCCATACCAATCAGGCAACGTGGATTACCACGCTGATGTCCTTCATGCTGCCCGAGGTAGGCCCACAGCTCATGCTGCGCGGAGCGGAGGCCGGCAACCACCGCGTTGTACTGGGCGTGCATTACCCGCTGGATGTCATCGGCGGGCGTATGACTGGCCAGGCCGCCGCGGCCGACCGCTTGAATGACAAGCGCATGCGCAACGCCCTGTGGCAAGCCTCGATGGAGGTGCGCAAAGAGATCAAGTGGCGCACCGGAAAAACGGTGGAAGAATTGGTGGCCCAAGATAGGCAAGAGGGCACCGACTACCGCTCCACCCAGGATGCGGTCGCCGAATATTCGAAGTTCATGGACTATGACTTCGCCCCGCGATACCGCACCGACGCCCCGATGGTCGTCCCACAGGCCGCCCCAGTGCTGCTAGCCGCATCCCATCCAGAGCTCAGCTGGGACCAGCGTGCCGAGGTGCTACGCCAGACCGCGCGCCCTGCCGGGAACCCGCTGGACTGGCAGGCAGAAGGCGGCTCCTGGCAGCGCCTCGACCTAGCCCGCGCCATGGCTGCCACGGTGACCATCGCCCCAGACGGCAGCGTGAGGGTCAGCGGTTAGCTATTCCAACAATGCGCGCGGGGGTACAACGCTCCCGCACATGGTTCAATGAAGAAGTGTCCCCATCAACCAAAAGGAAATGAGTAATGACTAAGCCCAAGGTAATGACCATCTACGGCACACGCCCGGAGGCCATTAAGGTCGCCCCTGTGATCAAGGCGTTGGATAATGATGAGCGCTTTGACTCTATTCCGGTTTCCACCGGTCAGCACAAGGAAATGCTGGAGCAGGTCAATTCCATGTTCGGCATCACCCCGAAGCATGACCTGGGCTTGATGAAGCCGGGCCAGGGGCTCAATGAGATTGTGTCCCGCGCGATTGCGGGTCTGGATTCCATCATTGAAGAAGAACAGCCGGATGTCATTATCTCTCAGGGCGATACTTCTACCGCCATGGCCGCAGCACTCGCTGGCTTTCACCGCGGCGTAAAAATTGTGCACTTGGAGGCGGGCCTGCGTACCGGCGATATCCACTCGCCGTTCCCAGAAGAGGCTAACCGTAAGCTCATCGGCCAGGTAGCCGAGCTGCATTTGGCTCCTACCGCTGGTTCGATGGAAAACCTGCGCCGCGAGAACGTGCGCTCCAAAGACATTGTGGTCACTGGCAACACAGTTATCGATGCCCTACTGGAAGCAGCATCCTGGGACACCAAGTTCGAGGATCCAGCTCTGCAGGAAGCTGCAGATTCGGACAAGCGCCTTGTCGTTGTGACCACCCACCGCCGCGAGAATCTGGAAGCTATGAAGGAAATCGGTGGCGCAGTCAAGGATCTGGCTGAGGCCTACCCAGAGATCAACTTCGCTCTGCCGCTGCACCTAAATCCCAAGGTACGCGAGGCAGTTCTTCCAGAGGTTGAGCACCTGCCGAATATCATCATTACCGATCCACTGCCGTACGACCAGTTCACCCAGCTGCAAAACCGCGCGACCATCATCCTTACTGATTCCGGCGGAGTCCAGGAAGAGGCTCCCGCGCTGGGCAAGCCGGTTCTGGTTATGCGTCAAAATACTGAGCGCCCCGAGGCCGTTGTCGCCGGCACCGTGAAGCTGGTGGGTACCAACCGTGAGCTCATCGTGGCCGAGGCTAAGCTTTTGCTTTCCGACGACGCTGCTTTCCAAGCCATGGCCAACGCTGTTAACCCCTACGGCGATGGCAAGGGCGCGCAGCGCGCCGTCGCCGCTATCGCGGAGCTGACCGGAGTAGGCGAGCGCGTAGACGACTTTCTGCCCGAGGTTAATTCCTCCAAGGCCGCCCAGAATAGGAAATAACCTGCGCATGAGGGAGATATAGCGGATATCATAGTGGTATGAAACCGCTAGATATCCGCTGTAATCACCAAGAGCGCATGAAGGCCGCAGACATCCTAGGAGATGCGCTGTCGGCCGGTCAGATTGACCTCGATGAATTTGAAAAGCGTTCGGCAGCGTGCGAGCAGGCTACAACCCGAGGCGAGCTCATTGAGCCGCTTGCTGACCTCGTAGAGATCCCAGAGGTGCTTCTCTTCGGTGGCCAGAGTGAGGTGGCGACCGTATATTCCGGCGATCAGGAATCCAACGCCATTGCCAAGGTGCAGCAGGCCATAAAGCAGATTCAGCCTTCGGTCGGCCAGCCCCAGTCCCTAGCACTGGGAATCTTCGGCGGCTCTACCGTCAATGGTGGGGCAGTGGCACGCACATTAACCGCTGTAGGAGCCTTTGGCGGCGTGGACATCGACCTCACTGGAGTTGCTTTGCGCAACCGTACAACCACCATCAATGCCGTAGGAATCTTCGGCGGGGCGGATGTCTACATCCCCGAAGGTTTCCGAGTCCGCGTCGGCGGTTTCGGGCTCTTTGGCGGCCACGATCTCAAGGTTGAGCACGGCGCCATCCACCCGAATGACCTTCCGGTAGACGCGCCCGAGATTATCGTGAATTGTTTCAGCCTATTCGGTGGAGTGGATGTGCATGTGGGGCGCCGTTACGGTGCGTAGAAATTACTATTTTCGACGAGTAGAAGACGATTGTGGTCTTCATTGAGAGTGCGACAATCTTTGGCTGCCGAGTTCTTTTGGGGACTTTCTTGTCGCACTCCTGAGTTGTTTTAGGGGTGCGTACAACGAGTAGATCGCGAGTCTGTTCCTCGTTGGCTCCTGAGCTCTGGTCGTCCACTGCGGATTGGCCGGTGAAGTGTTGGATGACAGCGGATGCATCAGCAAAGGAATTGAGAGCAGAGAAATTTCAATGATCCACTCTCAACAAGGGGGATGATTTGTGGACATCTTTTCGGTAGGTGCGAAACCCAGTTGACGTTCAGTTAGTCATCTTAAACTTCCAAGTGACTTTGTAGGGTGGGAGTATCACTAGTAGGCACCTGGGTGTAGATAGCTAAAAACACCGCCAAGAGTTTTACTTGGCGGTGTTTGCTTGCTCCTCCAACTGGGCTCGAACCAGTGACCCTTCGATTAACAGTCGAATGCTCTGCCAACTGAGCTATGGAGGAATATACGATGTACTTCGAACTCGCTGTTCTCTGTGCAACGAGAATTAACTATATAGGGGACGAAGGGTTAGGCACAAATCGCCTGTAAGAGGCTAATAAACGGGGTTAAATGAAGGCGGTGTGGTGCTCGCCGAAGAAGCGGTAAGACTGTCCCACTGAGCGAGGCTTAGATCCCGTGTAGGGTATGGGCTTGAAAGTATTTTAGAAAGGTATTCATGCATTCTGAAAAGTCTCCCCAGACATTTGAAAAAGTTTGTGTGGTCGGTTTGGGCTATATCGGGTTGCCCACCGCTGCGTTCATTGCTTCCAAGGGAGTTCATGTCACCGGCGTTGATGTGAATTCTAAATTCGTAGAGTCAATCAACAAAGGGGAAGTACCTTTCTTTGAGCCAGGGTTCGATGTTCTTCTCAAGCGAGTAGTAGATGAAGGGTACTTGGTAGCCCAGACCGAACAGGTTGAAGCGGATGCATATATCGTCTGCGTTCCTACTCCTTTCAAGGAAGACCACAAGGTTGATACCAAGTTCATCAATTCCGCGGTTGAGGCTATGGCCCCGCACCTGCGTCCTGGTGCATTGGTTGTTTTGGAGTCTACTTCTCCTCCAGGAACTACCGAAGATATGGCGAATTACATCCTTGAACTTCGGCCTGACCTGTCTCTCGATGAAGACGACGAAAATGCAATTTTCGTAGCCCACTGTCCGGAGCGAGTGCTGCCGGGGCAGATTATGGAAGAGATGGAAAACAATGACCGCGTCATCGGTGGTTTGACCCCACGGGGTACACAGCTTGCTGTTGATTTGTATGGCACCTTCTGTACTGCTGAATTGCTGCAGACCAATGCCACGACAGCTGAGATGGCGAAGCTCACCGAGAATTCCTTTAGAGATGTGAACATCGCATTCGCTAACGAGTTGTCGCTGATCAGTGACCGCTTGGGAATCGACGTGTGGGAGCTCATCGAGCTGGCTAACCATCATCCACGAGTAAACATCCTGCAACCGGGCCCTGGAGTTGGTGGCCACTGCATTGCAGTCGATCCCTGGTTCATTGTCTCCTCCGTTCCTGAAGAAGCGAAGATTATCAAGATGGCTCGAGACGTTAATGACGGAAAGCCAGCTTGGGTAATTAAGCAGGTTAAGGCTGCGCTTGAGGGTAAAGAGAGCTCCACGGTTGCGGCGCTTGGTATTGCCTTTAAGAACGATATCGACGATCTTCGAGAGTCCCCTTCGCTGAATATAGTGAAAACGCTTGGCGAGGAGAATCCAGAGCTAGATATCCGAGTAGTCGAACCGAATGTTGCGGAGTTGCCTGATTCGCTTTCCTCGGTACCTAACCTGAAAAAGCAGGAATTAGAAACTGCAGTACAAGATGCAGATGTGGTTCTACTCTTGGTTAACCACAAGGAGTTTCTCCAGATGGACACTTCCCTGCTTGAGGGGAAGTCAGTTATTGACACTAAGGGTATCTGGCGCTCTTAATAGGAACGACTGGGAGGCGCCAAAATAGTTTGGCGCCTCCCATCTTTACGAAGTTGAAGTACTCCCCAAGCCATGTTCCTTTCAAACCGTGGCTTATACTGTTCTAATAGGCGCAAAATGGTCTTTGAGTAGACACTTTTGGTTTGGATGATAGTTCCCTTTTGGTCTGAGCGAAGGTGGGAGCCTTTCTTGAAAATCCTGGTGATATCGCAGTATTGGTATCCGGAAAATGGCGTACCTCAACGGCGTTGGACTTGGCTTTCAGATCTACTTAGGGACGAATTTGCACTTGAAGTCATCGCTCCACCTCCGCACTATCGTAGGAATCTGAAGCTTTTAGCTTGGGTGAGACAGGTTGTTGGACGTGGCTGGAAAGATTTAGAGCTTGGTCCCTCAGGTGAAAGAATTCATCGAACCTTTTTCATTCCAAGTGGAAATTCATTAACGCAGAAGGCGTTTAATCAGCTTACGGTCGCCATGGGCATGATGCTAAAATTGTCCGTTTTGAGTGTCAGCAATTCTAGTAGAAAGCCAGACGTAATCATTGGCACCGTACCTGCGTTGCCTACGGCCGTAGTTACTTATTTTGCGTCGAAGGCTTTGCGTACTCCGTACGTAATTGATCTGCGCGACGCTTGGCCAGATCTTCTTTCTCAATCTGACCAGTGGAATAGAAGTGTCGGCTCCCGCTCGTTTCGAGAATTGCTTCTTTCACATGGACCACTACAGGGTGCTTCATGGTTGACGGACCGATCGGTTAACTGGGTTCTTGAACATGCGAGCGGAGTGATGGTGACCTCGAGCCACCTGGAAGAAAACCTAAGGAGTAGATTTTCCAATAGGGGCCGTGAACTACCCCTAGTAACTATCCGGAATGTGTTCCCCTCGCGAACTGATTTTGTACACCATTATGAGAATGAAGATGACAAGGGGACATTGAATGTCCTTTACGCAGGGACCATTGGTAGAGCTCAAAACCTTGCCAATGCCGTTGACGCGGCGAGGATTGCTGCTACTGCGGGTGTCGACGTTCATTTGAGATTTGTTGGTGCTGGGGCAGCGAAGGAAGCTTTGAGCGAAATGGCTGAGGAACTCAACGTTCATGCCGAATTCTATTTTCGTCGGCCAGCTGATGCGCTTGATGAGCATTACGAATGGGCTGATACTGCGTTGGTGCATCTAACCGATTGGGAGCCTCTAAAGCGAGCCGTTCCTTCAAAAACTTACGAGCTAATGTCATCCGGTCTACACATTTCCGGTGTAGTGGCGGGAGAAGCCGCGGAAATCATTGAAACCTGTAATGCAGGTGAAGTTGTTCCTCCTGAGAAGCCCGAAGAGCTTGCCGCCTTGTGGGTACGGTTGGCAAAAAATCCTAGTCAACTCCGTGTAGGAAGTTCAGGCAGAGAATGGGTCGAAAAAGAAAGGACTAAAATCGCCCCAGAAAAACTTCATTCCTTCATTCGTAACGTTCTTGGAGATAAGTAGGATGTGGCTTCGTCCCTACTTTTCCCTTCCATCTACCATCATCAGCCTGTTGTGGGAAAATCCCATCGAATTCTCTCTAAAGGTACAGCAGCGGTTTGGTATTCGCTTTTGGGGGGCCTCCAATAAAGAAACTTCTGCGCCTTCTTGGAGTACCAAGGAACCACGTAATTATGAATTGCCGGGACAAATTCATCGAAGCATGCGGCGCTCCAAAGATGAGCGGAAGGCAGTACTGTATTTTGCCAATAATTCGGCGCCCTATACACAATCGGGTTACACCGTACGGACTCATGGGATGCTCAGGGCGTATAACAAAACAAACTCAAGAAAGATAATTTGCGTTACTCGTTTTGGCTATCCTGTGGTCGTGGGCCGCATCCCAAGGTCTCGAGAGGATGTTCTCGACGGTGTTACTTATCGTCGGATCATTCCGAGGATTTTCTTTCCAAGCAGTCGGCTTCGTGTTCGAGAGGAAATTCGAGAACTGACGAAAATTGCTGAATCAGAGCAGGTCGGAGTCATTCATACAACTACTGATTACAGAAATGCATACGTAGCATCTCAGGTGGCGAAGCGGCTTTCGATTCCGTGGGTTTATGAAGTGAGGGGAGAGCGGGAAAATACGTGGCTAAGCCAGTTTGAAGCTGTGGAGAGAAAGGCGGCTGCTGCGTCCGGATACTATAACTATGCCCACGAAAAAGAAATGGAAGCGGTGAGTAAAGCAGGCAGTGCCATTTTTCTCAGTGAGGTGGCAAAAGAAGATGCTGTTTCAAACGGAATTGACCCACGCCTGGCTTGGGTAATTCCAAATAGTCTGCCTGAAGGCGGTAAAGCCGCGGAAGGCCATGATTCGGCTCAAAAGCTAGTTTCATCATTGCTCGATGACAACAAGAAATATATTGGGACCGTGTCTAGTCTTGTGCATTACGAGGGCTTATCTATCGTTATACGGGCATTGCCCTACCTCCCAGAGGAAGTTAATGCTCTTTTTGTCGGTGATGGGATAGAGCGACATCGGCTTGAAGCACTCGCCAGATCATTGGGAGTACACGACAGGGTAGTTTTCGCTGGGAAGCAACCAACTGAATCGATAGGTGAGTGGTATCGTGCGCTTGACGTTTTTGTTGTACCACGAATTTCTAGCCTAGTTACTGCGAGGGTAACTCCAATCAAACCTCTAGAAGCCCTGCGAGTAGGAATTCCAGTCTTGGCATCAGATCTCCCAGCACTTCATGAAGTCACTGGAGAATTTGCGGTCTATTTTGCACCCGAGCTATTGGAAGATTTTGTAAGAAAGATAAAGATGATTCTTGACGGCAACGTCAAGATAGACCAAGAACGAGTTGACCAGTGGCTGCGCACCAGAACTTGGGAACATAACGTGAAGAAACTAGAAGCGTTGTATAGCGAACTGACCGGAGGTAAGTAGATGAATTTTGAATACTATTTGACCACTGTTCGCAGTGGTCTTACAAAAGCAGTTCGAAATACAAAGGCGAATGGAATTCGTAATACTCGGCAGAAGGCATTCAGGCTATTAAATAACAAACTGGTTTTGAGGAACGCTCACGACCCACTACATGTAAAGCCACTTCCTCCAAGTTTTAAAAGCCAACGCTTTGACTCTGTAAAAGTTGGAGTCATCATGGATGACTTTTCCCTCGAGGTATGGAGTGAAGAATTCCACACCATTCCCCTCGACCCAGAAAAAATTGAGTCACAACTGGCTGATGGGAATTCGCCGAAAATTGACCTTCTTTTCGTAGAGTCTTCTTGGAATGGAAACAACGGAAAGTGGAAATATCAACTCGCAGGACAGAACGCTCCCTCTGAAAAGCTGGGAGAGCTCGTTAGAGAATGCAAACGTTGGGGGATTCCGACGGCCTTCTGGAATAAGGAGGATCCGCCTCATTTCCACGATTTCTTGGGGACAGCAAAGCTTTTCGACGTAGTTTTTACCACCGCCGAAGAAAAAATTCCTGAATACATCGAAGAATTAGGGCATGACAGGATCTATTGTCTGCCTTTTGCAGCCCAGCCAAAGCTGCATAATCCCATCCGGCTCAGCGGCGATGAAAAGCCTGGAGATATTGCTTTTGCGGGTATGTATTTTAAGCACAAGTTCCGAGAACGCAGGGAGCAGATGGACTTACTCCTGGGCGCCGCCGCAGCAGTGGCTCCGCGGATGCAGGCAGGATTGGCTATCTATTCGCGATATTCAGGTGGTGATGAGCGCTATCAGTTCCCCGCGCCATTTGATAAGTACGTAGTCGGCGGCTTGCCCTACAAGAAAATGGTGTCGGCATACCGCCAACACAAGGTATTTCTGAATGTTAACTCGGTTGTGGACAGCACTTCGATGTGTTCAAGGAGAGTCTTTGAAATCTTGGCTTCCGGAACTGTCGTTGTAAGTACCCCCAGCGCCGCGATACATAAATTTTTTGACAAAGAAGAGTTGCCGACAGTGAGCGATGGAGTCGAGGCGCAACACCTGCTGCGAGCTCTAGTGAATTCGAAAGAACTGCGTGACCGAATAGTTCATAAAGCGCAGCGGAAAATTTGGGCTCTGCACACTTATGAAAAGCGAGCAAAGTTTGTGCTTGAAAAGACACTTGGTTTCGCTAACGAGCAGCCTGAAAAGCCGCGGATTTCAGTTATAAGTTCCACTAACCGGCCCAACCAAATTCGGCATTTGCTTGAACAAGTCGGGCGACAATGTGGTGTGGAAATTGAACTGTGCTTGGCACTTCACGGTTTTGATGAACAAGAAGTCGATCTTCCTCAACTGCAAGCGCAAAGTAATGTTCGAAATCTTAAAGTGGTGGAAGTTTCCTCCGCCGAGAGCCTGGGCAATTGTTTAAATCGCCTGGTTGAGCTTTCCACTGGCGACTTCATTGCGAAAATGGATGATGATGATGAATACGGCCGGCATTATCTTCTTGACCAGTACTTTTCCCTGAAATTCTCTGGGGCCGATCTTGTTGGCAAGCAGGCTGTGTATGTGTCCTTAGAGGAAAGCTCAATTATTGCGCTAAAAAACTCGGTAAAGGAACATCGTTGGACTGACTTCGTCGCAGGCCCAACCCTATTTGGTCCTCGTTCGACATTTGAAATTCACCGTTTTGAAGATAGAACAAATGGCGAAGATTCTGCCTTCCTTTCTAGCCTTGTAAAGGCAGGAAAGCGCATCTATTCTGCGGATCGCTTTAATTTCCTACAGGTCCGAGGAAAAACAAATCACACTTGGGGTTCTAAAGACCTAGAATTTTTAGCCAATAGCGAGGTAGTACTTTTTAATACCTTTAGAGATCATTTCGATTTCTGAGTGGAGCCCTTATTTAGGGCCCTTTCCGCTTCGTCGTCGAAGATTATCTTTGGCTCTTCGAATCTACTTCGCATCTTTTCGATGATGGCGTCTGCTTCTTCATCCTTCCCAGTCGCGGCGCGGTTACCCCAGACTCGGTAAGATTTAGCAACTTGTTGAGCAGGCCCATCAGCAATCATTTCTCCCTCGTGAAGCCAAATTGCCCGTGAGCAATGTTCCTGAATAGTGGTAGCACCATGGGACACCAAGAAAACGGTTCCGGCTGTGTCTAAGAAGTCGTTCATTCGCTCCTTGGCCTTTGCAGCGAATGTTGAGTCACCAGTTGATAGTGCCTCATCAATAAGGAGAATCTCCCGTTTGACTGACGTGGCAATCGCAAATTTCAAGCGAGCTGTCATACCCGATGAGTAGGTTTTTAGCGGTCTATCAATGGCGTCTTCAAGGTCCGCCCATTCAATTACGTTAGGAATAAGCTCGTTAACTTGATCAGGTTGAAGGCCCATAGCTAGTAGACCTAGCTTCGTATTATCGCGACCCGACATTTGCCGCTGGAGCGCAGCGGACACGCCCAACATGGTTGGTTTGGCGGAGACATAAACCTCACCTCTAGAGGGGGATTCTGCCCCAGCCATTAGACGAATCAGGGTTGATTTTCCCGAGCCATTTTTTCCTAAGATACCGATGGATTCGCCCGAGTGAGCAACAAAAGAAGCTGACTCCAGGGCGCGAACTTCCTTCATTCGGCTACGGAAAAGGCCTACATTGGACCCGTTTTTAGAAACGAAATAAGACTTGCCAAGCTTCCTGGCGACAACAGTTGTCTTATTTGACACTCGCGTACCTTTCTTCGGCCTTCCAGAAGAATATAAACCCAATGATAAGGAGCCCAAAACTCCAAGCAATCAAATGGATCCAGGAGGATAGATCAGGAAGCTTATTGTAGATCGTGACGTCTCTGCACGCCTGAAGGAAGATATACCCTGGATTGTTCTCCATGATTTTTTGCGCCGTCGGGCTACCGCTAAACCTATCGACAGAGAAAAACACACCTGAGGTGAAAAACAGCGCGCGGCTGAGAACACCGACTAGTGCTTTCAGATCTGGGATGAAAGCTGTTATCCGGGCAATGATAAAAATTACGCCCAAAATTAGTAGGTGGGCCAGGATATATAGGGGGATAATGAGAAAAATCTCCCAGGTGGGACCCTGTGGCCACTGGAAAGCGAAAGACAGGACAATTGAGATTATTGCGGGAGGAAGGTTGTCAATGAACTGCTTTGTAACTAAGGCAATAGGAAGCGCGGCTTTCGGGAAAGAAAATGAGGATATAAGGCCGTAACTGCTTTGAATGAGTTTCGTACCGCTATTTAAACCAGTTGTAATGAAGCCGAAGAAGATTACGCCAATCGTTAGGTATCCAAGAAAGTTATCGATGCCTCTTGAAGTCTTGAGGATGACACCGAAAATGAAAGCATAAATCATGACGTCGATAAGCGGCTGAATGATAATCCAGGCTCTACCGAGCAGTAAATCGCGAGATGACTTAAAGGCTTTGCTACGCGCGTCGAAATATATAAAGTGACGTAGCTTCCATAATTGGGAAACGTAATCTGAAAAGCGCGGGAGGGCGTTAATAGTCTCAAGGGGTTCGCGAGACACCAAGATTGCTGACTCTTTACCCTTTTCCAGTTCATTGCTCAGAACTAAGCTTTGTACATCTACTGAGCTGGAGGACTGGGCGTGTGTGCTCCTAGAACGGCGTCTAATCATGCGGTAACGAACTCCTGACCAAAACAACTTTCCTTACCATAGTACGAGTTAAGGCAACCAGTGCCTAGCAAAGCCATGCGCCGTAAAGCTATAGGTCTGTGTAAGTGTTATATGCTGGGCGGTATGCAAGATTCGGCAGAGGCTTTTGACCTGTCTAAAGAGGCGTGGAGAGTTTTTATATATGGTGGTTGTGTAAGCCGCGACACTGTAGCGTTCGCCGATCCCCGCGCCTATAGCCTTGCGAAATACGTTGCGAGAAACTCTTTGCTCTCGGTCGGGACAGATTCCCGCGTTAACTTACCGGAGTTAGTCCTTCCTAGTTCATTTCAGAAAAAAATGGTGAACTTTGATGCCTCCGGCGAGCTGTTGCAAGAGCTCAGGAAAATGCGCGGCGTGGATGTGTTTCTTTGGGATCTAAACATAGAACGTTCTGGTGTCTGGCAATTCGGTGACGGGACAATTGCTACGAACAGCGCAGAGCTTAAACGAGTCGAAGGAATAGCGCCGGTCCTAGAAGACGCGAGATTCATTGCCTTTGGCTCGGAAGAGCATTACACACGGTGGTGTGCAGCAGCGACTATGTTCATCGCGATTCTTCAGGAACTAGAACTCAAGGAACGACTCTTGGTGTTGGCTCCAGAGTGGGCTGTCAAGGATATCCACGATAAGAAGAATAAGAAAGTTGCTGGAAAATCAATTGAGTTCTACAACGACGTCTTTTCAAATTACCTGACCCATCTTGAAACCCTCGGCGTTAATGTTGTGCGCCTAGCAAATACGATCAGTGATCCGGATCATAAATGGGGTAGCGCTCCGTTTCATTATGAAAAGGGGCTGTACCGGGAACTCGATGAGGAAATCCGGAGTTTTGCCCGACAGAAGAATCCCTTCGACCGGTAAGTAGTGGATTCTGAAGGGGAGCCAGCGCATGTCCTAAGAGGATGTGGTCTGAAATCCGAAACCAGCTTCTAGATCAATTTCAGTTTCCTGGTCGTCCGATATATCCCACCTTGCCAAGCGTAGACGAAAACCGGTTACCGACGGTGGAAGGTTAAACTCTGAAACCGTGGTGGTTTGGTCGGGAGCGAGGGTTTCTACGTAGTGGAAGAAGGAGCCTAAGCTCGGTGACCAACTAAGTGAAACATCATTGGGTGCGAGTTGTTTGCCAGCTGAGTGGAAATCGAAAAGAAGCACAAGATCTTTGCGATTCAGAGCCGTGGTCGAGTGCAGTTTTATGTGACAAGATTTCGGCTGGTTGGTGAAAGAAAAATTTTCATCAATAAGGTTTTCCATTTTTCGTCTAGGCAACCGGGCCCGCTCAAAAGATGGTTTCACTCTGGAGCTGGAGAGTTCAATGTGAAGTCGGCTTTCTGAGGAGAAGCTTTGCCGGTCTTTTGAGACTATCTCATCAGCAATTCTTTCCAGTGATTTGTTGGTAAGTAGCTTGTCTGAGGGCTGAACCGCGAAGGACACTTGCTTCAGATCAACACTCAACGGGGCAGTTTCCAAAAACGGAGTCAGCATCACCTTCTCGTACTCAAAATCACTGCGGTTTGTAAAAATCCACAAGCGCTGTGAGTAGCTTTCTGGAACTAGTGTCGCGGCACAGTCTAAGTCTGACTCTTTAGGACCGAGTGATTCTACATAGTCGTCCCAGCCTCGGAGGTGGTGGCGCGTAAGACTGGGTTCTATGGCTATGATGCGAGCATTGTTGGCCGCTCCGTATTTAATCGCGGCGAAACCACTGGAGAGCTCACCAAAAATGAGCAGTTCGCTCTCGTTCCCAATTCGGCTCAGAATTGAGTTGATGTTTGATTCAAGGCTCGGGCAAAATTCTGTGGATTCAAACCAGGTATGGCTGAGGCCGGCATCTGCTAAAAGGTTAGGGTCCGATAAAAGCAGAACGTTGCACTCAAGACTCGAAAAAATGGAATCTTCCTGCCGGCCAGGAAGCCTGAAATAGCCCGCTGGCGCCGGCAAAAAGCGAACCAGAGTTTGCGAGGCTTCCCTATAATCCCAATGGACTCGAAGTGGAATTCCTTCTTCCATTTCCACTTGGATATCCCCGGTGTCTTTGGCGAAGTTCCAATTAGACAAGAAGTCCGAAACGGACCGGAAGGTGTGGCTCGGCTTTGTAGAAAATGTTCGTTGAAAAGTCTGGTTCATCGAGTTGGGAGTGCTGCATTAGTAGATCTGGCTGCGTCACGGACACGGTATGGATGGCACAGCCAGATCGGTTTACTTACTTTTTCAGCGCGCGGGCTTTGTCCATGATTCGTCGGACTTCAGGGTTCGAGTTCTCTGACAATCCGTAGATATTATTAATCTCCTCGATGAGCTCAATGCATTCATCGAGGTCATCGCTATCAACGTTTTCCAGTTTCTTTACATACCAATGCTCAAGGAACTGGGTGAAGCGGTCCTCCTGGTACGCACGAAGCAGGCCAACCTCCTCTAACCATTTAGCCCTATCCTTTTCTAGAGGGAGGTATTTCCGGTAATACTTCGGCGAAATTGCATTGACCGTAGAGGTGGAAATTTCGGCGTAGTAGATATGTGCTGCACGACTGGTGATTGCAACCTCTCTTGCGTAGTACAGCATTTGTTGGAAAAAGTAAGAATCCTGCCCAACTGCGCCCACTGGCTGTTCCAGATTGAGAGACTTCAACCAAGCAGTATCGGCTACAAGGGCCTGGATACTCATGGGTTTGAAGCCGAGCTTCTCAAGTAGATCGCCGTTTTTCCCGTCTAGTGCAGCGCTCTTCGCCATTGCCTTTTTGAGCTCTTTGGAATTATTGATGCGGTTACGCTTTCCTTTAAAGCGGACCATGTTTCCAATAGCGAAGTCGGCACCGGTGTCTTTCACTCGGTCCAGCAACCTAATATAGGTGTCATTAACCTGTTCGTTGTCTGGATCGAGATACGTCACATACGAAGTTTGGGTTAGCTCAAGTCCTTTGTTACGAGGACGCGAGGCGCTACCTGAGCCTCCAGGGGGGAACCTGAAAACCTCAACATTGGGCTTCGTCTTTTCCAAAAGGCTCAAAGCGGCCTGTGTTTTGGGGTCCGTAGAGCCGTCGTCGACAATAATTACCTTCGTTAGCTTGTTAATGCTGCTCCGGAAAATGGATTGGCAACATTTATGGATTAAGTGCTTGCCGTTATTGTAGGCGGGAACAATTACGGAAAGCTCAGCCTGCTGGGAGATCTCCTCTGCTTCATTGCTGCTGGTGAAACTTGACTTGATGGTCATTGACGTCTCTACAGTGGCATCGTTTACCGTTTCTCCGGCACTGATCCAGTAAGCCGTAGCTGGTTCTGAGATGCCATTGTTGTGGGTCGTAGGCTCGTAAGCTTCAACTTCGGAATCGAAAGCCGTGATATAGAGTGCATCCGGTGCTGAATAGCGATATGCGGCCACGGCATCATTGATGATGTCGGGGCCGAAAGTCTCGAGGCGATTGGCGAAGATAACTAGGTCACCGTATTCGGATCCCTTAATTTTCGAGGCCTCGCGTGAAGGAACGTAAGTGCACTCAAAATCAGATGCTTGTGACTCTTGGAACTGCTCGAATTCGGCTTGACTGTTTGCAACAACGAGAATCCGGTGGTCGTCCGCGGGGGTGCTAATGCCGACGGAATTTAAGATCTTGTCAACCCTGTCGAAGGCGGTGTCGTGAAGGAAAACTTCACGGATTCCTTCGACCTGGCAGTACCTGAGGTAGTCGTCGCTCAGGGTCTCGAGGAACTGTTGCGTGTCTAGCTCGGTATCCATGATCGCCACTGAGGGATACCGCGTATTAACGCCCGCGCTGTAGTTTGAAATCAGCAGTGTTCCCATTGCGAGAAGTTCAACGACGCGGTTAGCGAACATCGTCTGGCTACCCATAACAGAATTTAGATTAAATGCCAGAGGAAGAAGCTTCTGCAGACGGAGCAGCTGATCGTGGGGTAGCGGGCGGTGAAGATTAGCTACAAAGCGGTCGGGGAACATGTACTTTTCCAAATTCTTAAAAGAGTTTGGATCAAGATCCAAGTTCCTGTCGACAACATACAAAGGCAGTCCTGCGCAAAGTGCTCCGTCAAACATCTTCTCAGTACTTTCGGCACGAGAAGGGTACTTGTGGCTCATCCATGATCCGGCGAAAACCATCTCACGTCCCAAATGGCGCATGGAGCCTAGCGGGTTGTGGATTTTGTAATTTACTCCGAACCGCAATGGCTCAACAGGAATACCATCTGGAATATCTTTCCTGTACTTAGGAATAACCTCTTCGGCAGAGGTGAAAACGTGATCTGCAAGTCGGGCTATGCTTACAAAAGACTCATAGTTCGGTGGGTCTTCTTTGGAATAGAAGACCACAGGTATTCCTTGATCCTTCGCGAACGGGATGATTGTCTTTTCTAAGAGCTCGCGCTTTCCGGAGGTCTTGCGCGGTAGATTTACCCACTCTTCATTCAGTCCGCGCCAAGCAGATACGACTAAGAGGACGTCAGTCTGAGGAATGGCTTGGCGATAGTTTTCGGGGGTGATCGGGCTGAAATCAGCAGCTACTTCAAGTGATTCATAAAGAAAGCGATCGGCGATGATTCCGATCTTTGCTTCTCGCTTGGTGTTCCAATTTTGTGCGGTAGCTTTTGGTAACTTTTCTGCTTCCGCAAGTAGCTTCTGCATGGCGGAAGCGTTATTTTTTTCGAATTTTGCAAATTCACGAAGGTAGTCGTTGCGTTTAATGATCGGTTTGACCAACGGGCCTTCACCCGTCAGGTAATTGCGAAACATCGGGGTTTGGCTAGACTTGCCAAAGCTCGCGGCACGAACCTGGCCGGCATTAGCCTTTTTCTTTACCTTGCGCAGGCGCTTGTGCTCAGCTTGAATCTCTTCTTTACGCATTCTTTCCCTTCCCAAAGGGGAGTCCTTCTTTTAGCTTCCAGTAACGGCGTTGAAGCTTTAGCGCCTTTGTACTCTCCAGCGTTTCAACGCGTTGTTTGAGGAATGAAATCTCTTTCTGCTGTTTCTCGATCGTGTCGAGGAGTTTGCCGCTGCGGTCGGCTTCCGCGGCCAAGTCTTTGTAAGATGCCGACAGCTCAGTCGAGAGTGAATTGATGACTTCGAGAGCTCGTTTCGCGACATCGTCGTTAGTGAATGGAGTTTGATTCATAAACAGGTGCCCTTAGCCGTTGAAACGGTTAACCGAGGTGAAAGTTACAGGTTCAACATATCAGAGTGACGGCTACGGAAGACTGAAGTAAACTAAAACCTTATTGCGGAGTCGGGCTGTTTCAGCTTTGCCCGCCTTGCTTTTAAGCCATTTCGTTTATGCTCGCGACCTCATCACCTTGTGGAGGAAAGTTTGTCTGTACGGGAAACTCCAATAGTTGCTGTAACACGGTGCGGAATCGGTGTTTTTGATAAGAAATGGTGGTCGGCTCGTCTGAGGCTATTGAAAGCGATCACGGTACCAAGTTTATCTCGCTTTAAAGGGCAGAATTTCACTTGGTATATCGTTCTCGATAGTGCAATCCCTACCCAAGTTTATGAGGAGTTGCATTCGATCGTCTCGGACGCGGCTCAGGACTTTGTCCGATTCGTTTTCGTGGAAAGCAATACTCAAACCAGAGATGCAATCATGAATGCTGCGAAAGCCGCAGTACCCCCGTCGAAGAGGGTAGCTGTACTACGAATCGATGACGATGATGCTATCGCTTCCGATTTCTTCGATAATGTTTTTGATGAGATTGCGAAGGAGCCTGATCAGCCTGCCGTAGTTTCCATGGCTAAGGGATTTGCACTCAATGCTCCCGACCAAGAAGTAGGTAATCTGACCTATGCATCTCATCCGTGCAATACAGTCTTTTACGGGAAATTGACCGAGCTTGACAAGGTCATGTTCCAGAATCATGTCAAGTGGCTCTCGGTAGCAAAGCGCCTTGGATATAGGTCAGTTGCATCGGATGTTGGAAGCCCTCAGTTTCTGTACACCTATCACAAACAGGCTGATGGTTCGTATGAGAAGCGAGTGGGCGGCATTGATGCATGGAGAAAGATTTCTGCAGCAGATGTGGAACGGTTTGGGATTGACCTCGAAGCTCTGCGAGAGTGGGTGGATCTTCAAGCCTCCATGCCCGCAACTATCGGCCTGACTTGGCGCCGAGCTCAGGGCGAGCTGTGGAAGATGGAACAGCTTAAAGCTTCAATGAAGCAGCTGAAGCGGGAGATCGTGAAGACCAATTCTTCCATTTTTGATCCTGCTGTCCCGTTTCTTTATGTGTATCAGCCCATGCACAAAGCCAAGGTGAAGGCGGGGCGCATCAAATTTACCGGCCTGACGAACAAAGGAGCAACCGTCTCTCTTCACGTGACTGGAAAGAGTGGAATCTACCGAGAAATGGCGCGTGCGGAACTCAACTCGGACTCTGGAGATTTTGCGTTAACCGGAAAATTCAACGTTGGGGAATGGAACATTCGAATCATATCGGAATTTGATTCCGGAGAGGGAAAGCAGTGTAAGCAACTTGACTATAAGATATACGCGCGTTGATTAGAGCCACCGTGGGAAGGGCCTTCCCTTCGGGAGTTCAAAGCATTTGGAAGATTTGGATGCTTAATTCAAAACGGCGGTGTAGTCAAAGTCCTGTAGAGAGTACCGCGCGTAAGTGTATCCATGGCTGTTACCGTAAAGTAGCCTGTGAAGGAAAGGAAGTAGGTTATGAAGACCCTGGTGACCGGCGGCGCGGGTTTTATCGGCTCTCATCTCGTGGATTTGCTTGTAGAGAGCGGGCATGAGGTTGTTGTATTAGACAATTTTTCTCATGGTCGCATGGAAAACTTGGCCGCTGCGCAAGCGGCCGGAAAAGTTGTAGTCGTTGAAGATGACATTCGTACGGCAGACTTTTTTAAATTGTTCGAAGAACATAGGCCTGAAGTTGTCTTTTCTCTCGCAGCACAAATTGATGTGAGAAAGTCGGTTGAAGATCCTCTCGCGGACGCAGATTCTAATATATCCGCCATAATTAGAATGGCCTCGGCCGCCAAAGACTGCGGCGTGCGTCGTATTGTGCACACTTCGTCGGGAGGAGCTATCTACGGTGAGCCTGATTCCTTCCCAGTTTCAGAAAAGACTCCAGTAGCTCCAAAGTCCCCCTATGCGGTCTCCAAAGTAGCCGGTGAGCTATATCTGAAGTCCTTTAGCTATCTCTATGGTCTAGAAACAACATTCATTGCACCTGCAAATGTGTATGGGCCAAGGCAGGATCCGCATGGAGAGGCTGGAGTTGTAGCTATTTTTTCCCAAAAGCTCTTGGAAGGTGCAGAAACATTCGCGTTTGGTAGGGGAGATAACACTAGGGATTACGTCTATGTAAAGGATGTCGCCCGGGCCTTCATCCTTGCAGCACACCAAGGTGTTGACGGAACGCGGTACAACATTGGCACTGGGCGTGAAACTTCCGATTTAGCCTTGCACAAACTCATTGCTGCTGAATCTGGGGCAGAAGCTGAACCCACTATGCTTCCGGCTCGCCTAGGTGACTTACCTAGGTCATCATTGGACTCGAGCTTGGCCTGCGCGGAGTTAGGGTGGAAGCCAAACTATGAACTTGAGCAGGGATTGACTGAAACCGTTTCGTATTTCCGAGAACTGCGTGGTTAGACCCAAGATAGAGTCTTTTCTAGCAGTTCTACCATGCTTGCCTAGACAGCGACTTACATTCTAAAAGGATATACTTTTCCCTATGCAAAATCGGCCAAATGTCATTTTCCCGAGCGAGTTTAAGGAGTTCTCGCTGGCTTTATCAGGACCTTTTGAGTATCAATACCGAGATTTCGTCGCTACCTTTACTTTCTTCGATGCTGAAGGAAAGATATTAAGCCCAGAAGAAGTCAGTGCGACTTGGTCTCCAAAACTAGGGAGCAGCTTTCGTTATTTGAAGCCGGATGAAGCGGGTACGCAGTCCACGATAATCAAGCCAATCACCCTAAATACTCCAGCGGTTTCTGCATACGTGAAGGTCTCTCCTTGGAAGAAAAAGGATAGGAACCTGGCACAAAAAATTCAGGAGTCGCTGTTTGTGGCCGTGAAGGATGATGAATTGGGATTGACCTGGACCAGAAGGATTAAGAACTAATGAGCGTATCGGTAGTACTAAATTCACTGCCCTCGGATAGGGAATCGTGGCGTCCTTTTATTGAGCATTTGCGCGGGATCCCGGAAATAACAGAGTGTAAGCTTTCTCTTCCTGCAGCCGGCTTGGCAGAAAATGAAGAGGAACTGGATGAGCTATTCGCACTTCGGGACGAGTTTTTCACGGTTTGGCAACCAGTTGAGGAATATAACGTAGCCCAACGCCTTAACTTGATTGCCGCGGAGGCTGCAGAAGAAACACTTCTTTTCCTGGAAAAGCCATTTTGGTTGAGGATACCGACTGGCTCAGAATCAACTTGGTATCAGCTTCGTAGAGAGCGAGGTATCAGACCTATAAGCCGCTATGTAGCGAATCGCAATTCCGAACAAGTTGGCCCAGAACTCGCTTCGGCTCTTCCATTTTCTAGCGAGCGACTAGGCCAGGCGTTTCTCATACAGAAGAAGCATTTCTTGGAAATGCGTGGCTATGATGAAAATGAGCAGTTCTGTGACGCCTTGGGCTTCGATTTCTTTCTTCGCCAAAAGCGGGGTGGCTTTGACTTTGAAAAGCCGGCTCAAGACATTGCAACGATCGTGCCACGGGATGAGCTCCGAGAAGACACAGCGTCAGAAGCACAGGCCAAAAGCATAGCGCTGGCAAACCATACTCTTTACCGGAATCTCGAAGAATGGTCAGTACCAAGGGAGCTTAGAGAGCCACTCATTACAGTGGCGATTGCAACCAAGGACCGACAGGAAATGCTGGTAGAAAGCATCAATTCGGTTCGGTACCAGAGCTTTCAAGAATTTGAAATCGTGGTTGTCGATGATGGCTCCGAGGACCAGAACAACGTAAAGAATTTGGTAGAGGAACTGGGGGATCCTCGAATCAAGTTCGTCGCTCATGCAGAAAGCCTAGGGGTTGCCGCCGCTAGGAATACAGCGGCACAGCACTCCGACTGCTTGTTAACGGCAGTTCATGATGATGACGATCTAATGCTCCCAGATAGGTTGTTAGATGGCATTGCTCCATTGAGCGACACGGTAGATGCCACGTATGGTAGTTGGATAAATTTTGACGACGCTACTGGTGAACTGCGTGGATTTCTTACCCGCACCGGATTTAACGAGAAGATGATTGCTTTTAATGGTGCCGGTCCGGGGCACAGCACGTGGACGGTTCCAACATGGCTGATTAAGCAATTCGGCTATGATGAGCGGCTGACTTCATCGGTAGACCATGAGCTCGCTTCTCGTTTAATGAACTCTGGCGTGCGCTGGCTTCACGTCCAGAAGTTTATGTATTTGCGTCGTGTGCACGATCTTCAAATCACCGCACAAGATACGGATAACCAGAAGGCCGGTCATACCCTTTCAAAACTGGCCAATCGGTTCCTAACCTCTCGGCGTGGATATGAACAGATGGCGGCTCAGGGTAAAGGTAATAAGTATCCCTCGACCCCGGGCACGGGTAACCTGCATGCCAATTTCGGCGGTTACCTTCCTGATCACCTCGTTAAACGGGATCTTGTCTTCACCGGCAACACGGTTACTAAGTCCCGTGCCGCTGATATGCCAGACCGAGTCACTACGATTCTTACTGGACGAGATTTGCAAACCGGAAAGGCTCTTTTCGAAGAGGCAAGGCTTGAAGATGTCTCTCAGGGAGATTTGGTTCAACTGAGGGAAATAGGCGTTAAGAATTTTGTAGTTAAGCCGTCAATGGTTCTGTCTGAAGAAGATGAAGTTGAAGGGTTAATTTCCCCAGAAGATTTCGAGATGATGGAACGTGAAGTAGCGGCTCGGGTCCGCAAGGCCGCGTTGGGGCGCCTCGTCCACTTAACAAAGCAGTCCAAGCAGATGGACAATAAGTTGCACTATGTGGTTATTTACCTCGATGAAGAAGCATGGATTTCTGAGGACGAGCTGCAAGCTGAAAATCAGAAGCTGTTGAGGCGTGTTATCGGCACTGGTGAATTCGGCTTTAGCACGACCATGTATTTGGTCGGTTATGGAACATCCCGTGAAGCAGTCCAAGCGCTCGGAGAATTTACGGATCGATTTAATCAAGCGGAAATTCTTCTGCTGAATGAGGATCCAAAGGAATTCCTCCCGTCTTTCCAAGCAGCACGTGAGCAGGAAGCGGTGGCTGCTTCCATTGATGATTCCGGATTGGCAGGTATGTAGCGGTGAAATTTGATTACGAGAATCAACTCAACGGCAAATTCTGCCTTCGTCAAGAAGCTGATGATGCTACAGATGTCTTGAGCTTTCCACGGGAGCTTCGTGCAGATATCACTTTGTTGAACGTGCAACCGTTGAATGCATTGCTAGCAGGTAGCCTCCTTTTTGGAGCGCTTGACAGCGGGCAATTTATTTCGTCGCCCGAGGCTTCCCTCGAGCTTGATCGCACTTTCCGACGCCTCTTTGGCGAGTATTCCCCGCACCTCCACGTGAATCCCCTGAAGCAAGCAGAACCAGAGGATCATACACAGCTGATCCTTGCGGACTACCGTAGTGAGGCAACACCTGCTCAACCAGAAGGCAAAGGCCGAAACGTACTTATTCAAACTCGAGACAGCGCAAAATGGACTGGAAAGCTCTTTTCCCTAGACCGGGTCGAATTCGCAGTCAATAAGTCGGTGTTCGCGGACAGTCGGCACAGTAGTGAACTTAGGTTCAATGTTGCGCTGGGACTGCTACTAGCAGGCGACTGGAGGTCTTCTTCCATTGTCGTGGAGGACAGCATTGGCGAAGGCGAACAGAGCAAGAAAGAACTAGCTGAGCTTTGCGCTGCAATCGGAATACAGCTCAATGTAGTAACCAGCGAGATCTTGGAAGGAATGCTAAACGATGTCCAAGCGTAAGATTTTGATGCCGGTTCGAACTGTCGCCGAGTGGGGCGGCGTTCACGAGTGGACCGTTGATGCAGCCTCTGCGTTGGTGAAGCAAGGCCATGAAGTTACTTTCGTCGGCAGCGGCGTTGTGTTCAAAGAGCGCGCGGAAGCAACAGGCGCCTCATTTAAGGTTGTCAACTGGAAAAAGGGCTGGAAAAAGGTCGCGCAGCAAGTAGGGGAGGAAGGGAATTTTGATCTGATTTTCTCCCATGCCCCGGCGGCACGGCAATTCGGACTCGTAGCCAACGAGATTGCACAAGAGGAGCATGTTGTCATGATTCATGGTGCATACCATGACTTCATGTACGAGTGGTCCGACCAGGTAGATGCTTTCGTTGCTGCAAGCCCTTCGCTGGTGCATTTCGTCCAAAGGTTTGGGCGAGTAGCACCGTGGAAGGTGTCGAATCTTCCCAATGCAGCGCCAGATGAAGTATTCGATTTACCGCTTCTGAGTCACGATGAAAAGCTTAAGGATGGCGTAGGCCATATCGTGACTGCTTCTCGTCTTTCCAAAGACAAGACCCCACAGATCGATTCGGTAGAGGAAGCTGTCCGTGCTCTAAGTGAATTGTACCCGGACATTAAATGGCAGATTGATGTTTGTGGCGATGGCCCTCTTCGAGAATATTTCGATCGACGCTATCGAATGCTCTCCCGTGAGCTGAAAAACGTCTCACATGTCATGCACGGTTGGGTCCTTCCACAGGACGTCCCACAGATGATGAATAAAGCATTTCTCACCGTCACTGCAGGAATGGCGGGCATGCGAGCGCTTGCCTCTGGCTCCCTTTGCCTGGGTACTGGTGCACGTGCAACTGTTGGCATTCAGACCGGAAAGAACCTGCGAGCGGGTATTTGGAGTAACTTTGGAGACCATGGTGTCTTTCGGTTTTCACCAATCAGTGTTGGAGCACAGCTCGAACGGCTTTCGGACCCTCGTGCATATGATGAAGCTGTTTCGACCGCGCGGTCAGTAGTTAAGCTTGGAAATTCCCAAACTGTGGTTAACGGGCTCATGCTCGCGGCTTTGCAATGTGGATAGTCTATAGGAGCAGCCGTAGGATTAAGACCTATTGTGGGATTAGTTCATGACTGGCCTAGACTAGCAGACCAATAAAAGGAAGAATGGAGAAAAGAGCAGAATGGTAACTTGGGTTGAGAAAGTCGAACAGCGTCTAAAGCATACAGAGAAGAACGTACCGTGGTGGGTTAACGACAAGGCAAAACTCCACAATTTTGCCGAGGAACATGGGATTCCGATGCCGGAGGTATTTCGGTACTGGGATGAGCCATCCCAACTTGAAACACTAGAGGATCTTCCATCGCGGTTCGTCCTTAAACCAACAGTGATGCATTCTAATTGGGGTGTTCAGCTATTAGAACGTAAAGAGCCCGGCAAATACTACGATTCCCTAAACTCTGCGACATACGGACTAGATGGAATTCGCAAGGTTCAGGAAAACGCGTATTCTAAATGCAACTACAAGGGGCAGTACAAGTTAATGGCTGAAGAATTTGTACAAAGCCCCGACGAAGCTAAGCCTGTTCCATTCGACTACAAAGTCTATTGCTTTTATGACACCCCGATGTTGGTTCAGCAAGTCGATCGTAACGGCTCGAAGGATAAGCATTTCTTCTTTGATGGTGAGTTTAACCCGCTACCATCGGAGGGATATGTTGAAAGCGATTGGCGGCATGTTGAGCTGGGAGAGCCTGTAATCCCCCATGATCCAGCAGCATTGCTCGAAGCAGCTGTAAGGACAACGGTGGCCTTGAATACTCCGTTCATGCGGGTAGATATGTTCCATGGGAAGAACGGCACTGTAATCGGAGAACTTACCCCAGCACCAGGCCCTCTTTATTATAAGAAGATTATGTGGCTCTCTGATAGCTTCGATGAAGAATTGGGTCGAGCTTGGGAATTAGCCGAGCAGAAGGTTTCTAATTGATTTATGGATGTAGCTTGACCGGGCTGATTAGAAAACACCGAGCTTAAGGAATATTTTGCTTTACTACCCAAATCGTGTTTCGCTCTCTGAAGACTCTAACTTTAGACGTGTTCCGCCGAGGAAGCCACAAGATCGTCAAGAGAACTACCTCGAAATGTTCGATTTTGACACCGTCTTTTCTGATCTTTTTGTGAGGGACGGACGCTTATGGATGGTTGGTCCACCTTTTGCGAATTTAGAACCCGAGCTGAGGAGTTCGACCTTCAGGTGGAACAAGCTGGATGTATCATCTGACGTCGTTTTCGAGAATCTGAATAGAATGTCTCGGGCCTCAGTGCCAGTAGACGCTTCTAATGGGCTTCTAGAGATTGATGGGCCGTTGGGGTCATGGAAAGTCGAAGTTGATGAACTCTGGGACGGTTTGTTCCGTGGTTCGAACTTGTTAGTGACGCAACAAAAGAATAACCGCCTTGAATGGATTGCGTATTGGGCTTTTTACAATGCGCAGGTTAACGGCGTAGATTCAGTAGTTTGTTATGACAATAGCAGTGAGAGCTATACGGCGGAGAAGATTGATCAGATTCTGGCAAGGATTCCGGGGATCCAAAATCATGTGGTGGTGAAGTGGGATACTCCTTTCGGCGCTACAGGTGGCCCTAATAACGTGTGGGACTCCGATTTTGGGCAACATATCTCATGGGAGCACGCAAGGAGAGCGTTCGCTGCCAGTGCAGCATCGTGTTGTGTTATTGACATTGATGAACTTCCGTTCTGCATTGACGGATCACCATTGGCAGAGAAGCTCGCAAACTCTGAAAAGGCGGCAATGTTTTTCAATCGTCAGCCCATTCGTCAATTCCCCAATA
This sequence comes from Corynebacterium sp. c3Ub_189, assembly GCF_039907195.1. Classification (NCBI taxonomy): domain Bacteria; kingdom Bacillati; phylum Actinomycetota; class Actinomycetes; order Mycobacteriales; family Corynebacteriaceae; genus Corynebacterium; species Corynebacterium sp. c3Ub_189. The sequence continues at coordinate 56,805 of NZ_JASBOF010000010.1, forward strand.
GGAAGGACGAATTGGGACTGTCACCTAGAACGCATGCGGATTTTTCCTTGGGAGAGACGAGAGGTGCGTGGCTCGCGCCAAAATATATTTATGCGCCAGCGAGGTTGCCGGATCAAGCTCAACTCCTAGTTCACGTGATTCGAGATCTGGGAGTTCAAAATGAATCCGAGAAAGAAGTACGTGCGGGGCATTTTGACTCAATCCGGATTCGGTGGCGGAGAGGTGAAAGACGGCCAGTTGGAAATTTCGAGAGTGAAGACCAGATAAAAGAGCCGGTTGAAACGGTTTCTGTCTTAGACGACAATTTCAATAGATTGGTTCCACAGTGGGAAGCACTTGAAGAAAGCCTGAAACCTTTTTTCAAACAACAAGAGTAAGCACCGAGCATGCCTAAGGTGGTATACGCCTGGAGGTACTAGCTCGACAAAGGAAAACGTATTGACACTTTTGGACAGTTAGGACCTCGATTTCTAAAGATTTAGAACTTTTAAGAGTGCGAGACGAAATGACTAGATTGGGAACGGGCAGACGACCAAGATTGCAGCGGAAATATAAGCCAAGTTGGATCTTTGCGTTGGCCCTGGGGGCGGCAATTGGTTGGGGAGCATTTGTTCTTCCGTTTGATTGGATGATGAGTGCTGGTCTATCAGGAACTTTGCTCGGGTTCGTCATTGGCGGGGTTATCATTACGATAATTGCGATCAACTATGGTTTGGCAATTAGAGCTATGCCCGTCACTGGAGGAGCAATCAATTTTGCTAAGACTTCCCTTGGAGACCGGCATTCCTTTGTAGTGGGGTGGTCCCTAGCTCTGGGATATTCTTGCATTGTTGCTCTTAATGCTTCCGCTGTCACACTAGTCTTTAGATCTACATTTCCGTCGTTTGTTATGCGGCTTCCGCTTTATAGCGTTGCGGAGTGGACCATTTATCTCCCCGAAGTGCTCATAGCATCCGCATTTATTGGTCTTTTCGCGTGGATTAACATTTCTGACACAGAGTTGTCCGGTAGGTTTCAGTTTTACGCAGTCCTAATCATGTTGGTTGCGGTTTTGGCGGTTTCAGCAGTTATAGGATTCTACTACTTTAGGGAAAATCCCGAGCTAGCCCCCAGATTTCCAGAAAGCCGTTCTCCATTTTCTGCGGTGCTTGTTATTTTGGCCTTCGCCCCGTGGGCATATGTCGGCTTTGACTCGATTCCCCAATTGGCCGGGGAGTTCAATTTCTCTCCTAAAAAGGCGATGGCACTTTTGGTGAGCGGAACAGCAGCAGCCTCTGGAATCTATAGCCTGATGATGATTACCACCACAATTGCGGTAGGAACTAAACACGAATTGTATGCAAAGTTCGCATGGCCAACAGCCACCGCAATAGGCGATATTATGGGGTGGCCGGGGCTTCTTCTTCTGGTCCTTGCGGTTAGCGCCGGTGTTCTCACTGGCCTAAATGGATTTTATACAGCCGCTAGTAGGGTAATTTTTTCCCTTGGGCAAAGCAAGATGTTGCCTGAGTGGCTTGGACGACTGGACTCTAAGAAGGGCACTCCAAAAAATGCAGTTTTGGTCGTTATGGCCCTGTGCCTTTTAACACCTTGGTTTGGACGATCTGCGCTTACATGGATCGTTGATATGTCAAGTGCTGGAGTTACAGTTGCGTATTTTTACACTTCTTACTTTGTGTGGAAGGTTGGCAAAGATGGACTGACCCAGAGTACTGGGGAGCCTGTCGAACCTAATCTTGTTTGGAAGCTCTTCGGGCTCGGGGGATGCCTTATTTCAGTCGGGTTTTTGTTGCTATTGTTCGTGCCTGGTTCTCCTGGTGCCTTGAGCATTCCTTCCCTTATAGCGCTGATCGTTTGGGTAGTAGCCGGAGTTGTAGTGAGAAACAAAATGACACGCAAAAATCGATCAAAGGCCTACTTCAAGTAGATTATTTAATTCCTTTCTGAGTTGCTCCGGTACTGAAATTGCGTCAGTTGCACGTGGACAAGAGCAAATCGATTAATGTAGAACTTATGCAGAATTATCTTTCATCTGTTCGTACCGTTGTTGTCCCCGCAGCCGGCATGGGTACCCGTTTTCTGCCTGCCACAAAGACAGTTCCAAAAGAACTTCTTCCCGTGGTTGACACCCCTGGTATCGAGATAATCGCGGAAGAAGCTGCGGCAGCGGGGGCATCGAGGCTGGCCATTGTGACGTCGCCAAGCAAAGACGAAGTCATGCGCCACTTTGATGAGTTCCCAGATCTCGTGGAGCTTCTCCGTGCCCGTGGCAAGGACGAGCAGGCAGCGAAGGTTGAGCGTGCCGCGGAGATCATTCATCCAGTTGCCGTAACCCAAGACAAGCCCTTGGGATTGGGACATGCAGTGGGGCTGGCCGAGTCCGTATTGGATGACGATGAAGACTACTTTGCAGTCATGCTTCCGGACGACGTCATTGAGCCGACTGCTGCCATGAGTGAGATGATTCGGGTACGCCAGGAGCAAGGCGGTTCCGTGTTGTTGGCGGTGGAAGTAGATCCCGCACACGTCTCAAGCTATGGCGTATTCGATATTGAAGCTACTGGCGACGCCCGTGTAAAGAAGGTCGTAGGCATGGTAGAAAAGCCCGCGGTTGAGGATGCGCCGTCGAATTTGGTGGCTACGGGCCGCTACCTATTGGATCGCGCGATTTTCGACGCCCTTCGCCGCATCGAGCCAGGCAAGGGCGGGGAGCTACAGCTTACCGACGCCATCGATCTGCTCATCTCCGAAGGCCACCCCGTCCACGTCGTCGTCCACGATGGCATCCGCCACGACCTTGGCAATCCCTCTGGCTTCATTCCAGCTAGCGTCGAGTTCGGCCTCCGCCACCCGACGTACGGACCGGCACTGTTCCATGACTTGGAAGCAATTATGGAAAAGTACCGGCCGGAGTTGGGGTAGACATTAGTGATCGGATCACTGAACCGTTAGGGCTGCAGCACACCTAATTGGATTTCTTATCTCGCCTGACACGCGCAGGGATGGTCCGCGAGGTTCTGCGCAAAAGATGAGTTGTCTGGAGCGAAACTTGACGCCGGAGAAGAAAAGCGTCGGCCGCAACCTCAACCTTGCCCATGAAGTAGCGCGAATGGGGTTTCTCTAGGGGCTTCAGTGAAGGGGCGGAAATGTGGGCAATCTCGGATTCAGGATTGGGATAGAGGGTTTGGGGGAGGCGTCGCTAAGCGCCCGCTCCTTTTATGCCCCGGCCCCAACGAGCGCCCGCGGCGCGGCTCATGCTTGGCTGAGGCTGCGGAGTTTCGATTCGCCGGCGTTGGTTTTCTCTACGGACCAGAATCTCTCCGGACGCAGGGCGGCTGCCTTGTGGAATGGCGGTGCGCCGGTGCGGATGAGGGGGGGTGATGCGGGAGGCAGTGCTAAGCGACGTGCGGCAGGCAGGCCACATCGTGCACCAATGCGCGGGCGAGTGGGGCGCAGACTGCAGCTCAAAAGTACTGGGGCGTTGTGGGCGGGGTGGAAAGGGGCGTCGGCAAGCGAGGATGTGGCAGAGTACTCGATGGTGGGCAGAGTGAAGGCGGGGCGTCTGCGCGGCGCGGATGCTGCGGAAGTCGGATACGCTAAAGGCCTTAAGGGCGCAAGACCACAGGCGCGACAAATGTTTGGGCCTATAAGTTTCTCCGTGGCCGGTGTGCTTTCTGCAGACGTATTTTGTTTAGTCTCATGTCTTACTCAGCGGGCGCTGGTAGCGTCTTATTGCATACCGCCACCAGCAGCACAGGAGGCCATATTCTATGGACGCGGATATTACCGAGCTGCTCGTATACGTCGGGCTAGTGCTTGTCGCGGTGCTCTTCTGGACCTACTACATCCTGGACGTGCGGAGGAATCCCCGATCGGAAGAGTGGTATGACGAAAGCGCCTGGGAGGGTGCAGCAAGTGATGGTGTCCTCTTCTATTATCCTTACTGCTCGCTGATTATGGGTGTTGGCGGTGTCGTAGGGTTGGTCGAAAGCATGAACCCTCCTGAGTTTGTCGACTCAGTGCTGCGGGTTGTGTTCGTGGCAGCTGTCTTTATCGGAGCTGTCGGGATGACGGGTGGTTTCGGGATCCCGCTTCCGTGGCCTTTTGTTCCGCGTTGGGTCGTTGACATTCGCAAAGCAAAACGTGCTCGAAGGCGCGAGCGTAGGGAAGCTAGGAGGAGGGGAGAGGGAGAGTAGGGCTGGGGGTTTCCGCAGTCTCCGAGCCCGGATCCCTGATACCCGAGGCGTGCTACATGGCCTGAAGCTGATCATAGGAATCCGGGGAGGCTGCGTCTGGGTCATCAATCAGTGTCGCGGTTCCAGCGTCAACAAGCAGCTTGATCTTGTCGTGAGTCAGTAGTTACGCTCCATCTTCGCAAGCAGGTTCGATGTCCCCACACTAACCATCAGACACTCTCTTTTGTATGTGTTACTTCAAACCTGGTGGAAGGGAGGAGCTCTTTACTTGGTCAATTCCGGGGCCTCAGGTGAAACCCAGCGGAAGACCACGTTCCTAACTTAGTCAGGCGCATGCTTGAAACCGGTTTGTCGAACCGAGTGCGAATATTGGATACTAACGAAAATGCGCCCAATGCGGAAGGTTGTATTTGTACGCTGTCCACGAACTCGGACCTGACCCCTGTTTGGTAGACACCTGATATCCAGCCCGGTTGGGTTGGGAAGAAAGGTAATCTACCACCATGCCTAGGTACTCCGAACAGTTCAAACGTGATGCTGTGGCCCTCTACGAAAACAATGAGGACCTCTCACTTCACGCGGCTTCAGCAGAGCTTGGAGTCAATCGCTCCTCACTTTATTCCTGGCTTAATCAGTACGGCACCGGCAAGCGTGCCCGCACGAAGACCGTGCGTGACAAGGCGAAGGCGACGACTGATTCTGAACGGATCCGCCAGTGAGACAAAAGAAAACGCGAAGCTGCGCGAAGAACGCGACATCCTGCGCAAGGCCGCGAAATATTTTGCTTAAAGGGACACGCTGGTAATCCGCTTCCAGTTTGTCTATGACCATCGAACCGAGTACTCGGTCAAGCGGATGTGCCACGTGTTAAAGCTCAATCGCTCCTCGTTCTACAAATGGGTCAACACTTGCGAAGAGCGCAGGTTAAAGATGTGTTCTGATGCTCTTATTGGTGCACGAATCAAGACCGTCTTCGATGATGGGCATGGGCTTTATGGTGCTAAACGCATCGCTGCAAGCCTCAACGACGATACGGACTTCGGCCCGATCAACCATAAGAAGGTCGCACGCATCATGAAATCCATGGGGCTGAAAGGCTTTAGTAAACGGCGTTGATGTATTACCACTAGGCGTAAGCCTGGCCACCGAGTCATGCCCGATTTAGTAGGCCGTAGATTCACCGCGGACAGACCGAACCACGTCTACGTAGGCGATATTACGTACCTGCCGTGTAAGGGCGGCAAGAACATGTACCTAGCCACGGTCATTGACGTCTACTCGCGCAAACTCGTCGGTCATGCACTAGCCGATCACATGCGGGTATCACTGGTTATCGAAGCTTTGTCTCATGCCAGAAGAGTCCGCGGAAGCCTTAACGGGGCAATTTTCCATTCCGATCACGGCAGTGTGTACACCTCACAGGCATTTAGGGACCACTGCGCCCAGTTTGGTGTGTGCCAATCCATGGGAGCAGTGGGTACGAGTGCCGATAATGCCCTGGCGGAATCATTTAACGCCACGTTAAAGCGTGAAGTTCTGCGTGATCGGAAAGTCTTTGGCAATCCCATCATCTGCCGCCAAGAAGTCTTCCGGTGGTGCATGCGCTATAACACGCGCAGACGACACTCCTGGTGCAACCTTCTTTCCCTCGATGACTTCGAAGCGCTCACATCGGCTACACTGACCCAAGCAGCATAGCTAACGCCCGACGTGTCTACTTTCCGGGGGTCAGGCCCACCACCACAACACCAAACCCACAGGCCACAATGTCAAGGGTGACCTTCATCACCTAGCCGTGAGTCAAGTCAGGACTGCCAGACAGGGGCGGAGCCGCATCGCACGTAAGTTGTCTCAACAATGGCCACCGAATCCATGTCGGAGACTTCGACATGCGCAAGGTCTCCGGCCCAGAAGGTCCAGATGACTAAAATACTCGGCCGGTTAAGTACCAACTACGTAGAACACAGGTATTAAAATCCGCATCTGGCACTCATGGGGTGGAACGCGGTAACTTGCCGCCGTGCTGACCATTCCTAAACTGACAGCGACACTGCTCTCTAGTAGGAGAACCCTTGCTCCACTTCGCCAACTCTCTTGCCTACGACGCGCTGGTGAAGGACCGAGGGGGAGCGGTCCGAACTGCTGGCAGAAGCGTAGGGGTCCTACAACTTCGATTCAGTGTAGACAACGTGAGTTTCCACGTATTCTAGGAGGCCATGCTTGCCATCCGCTCCGCCGATTCCGGAATTTCTACGGCCCGCATGGAATCCTTGCATCGCTTCGAAATTCTCGCGGTTAATATACGTTTCTCCGTACTGTAGCTCTCGCGACGCTTTCATTGCGTGATGCAGGTTTTCGGTATAAATCGAGGAAGTTAATCCGTAGTCGGATGTGTTGGCGAATTCCAATGCTTCATCGAGGTCGTCTACGACGACAATTGGCAGTACCGGACCAAATACTTCCTGCCGAGTAATCGCACTTCCTTTCTTGACGTTGTCAAGAATCGTTGGTTTGAAGAAGTAACCTTCGGGGAGTGTCTGATCGCGTTCGCCGCCGCAGAGAACATCGGCGCCTTCCTGAACTGCTTCTTCGACGAATTTTTCAACCCTAGAAAGCGCAGCTGAGTTAATTAGTGGGCCCATGTCAAGATCAGCATCTGTACTGGTGTCGCCGTACTTCGTGGAATTGAATTTATCCACCAACTTCGAGACGAATTCCTTGTGCACGTCCTTTTGGACTAGGACGACTTCAGCGCAGTTACACACTTGACCGGTATTGATGACCCGCGAATTCCAGATCGCGTCTGCTGCTAGATCCAAATCAGCGTCCTCGAGAACAATTGCAGGAGCTTTTCCGCCTAATTCGAGGTTTACTCGAGTGAGATTCTCCGCGGCAGCCGCCATGATCTTTTTGCCGGTATTGACAGATCCTGTCATCGAAATCAGATTCACATCTGGAGATGATGTGATCGCAGCGCCTACAGTTGCACCAGTCCCAAAAACCATGTTGAAGACACCAGCTGGTAATCCTGCTTCTTCAACGAGCGCACAGAATGCAGCTGCGTTGAGCGGAGTCTCTTCACTTGGCTTCATCACAATCGTATTTCCGGTGAGCAATGCGGGGGCAAGCTTTCTTACAATCAAAAAGAACGGGAAGTTCCAAGGAAGGATTGCTCCTACTACGCCAACGGGTTTATACGTCAAAGTAATGACCTCGTTGGGCCGATCTGATGGCAGTACTTCGCCCTCCAACTGACGCGCGAAGCCCGCCATGTAGTCAAGGTAGTCGGCCGAAAAACCGACCTCGGTAGCTGCAAGGCTCTGTGTCTTACCTTGTTCCTCAACGAGGTACTGGGCAAGTGATTCCGAGTCTCTACGGATCAGTGACGCAAGCTTAACTAGAAATCCGGCACGATCAATCATGGTGCGCTTCGCCCAGTCCGGCTGCGCCTGCTTTGCAGCTTTAATCGCAAGGGAGACTACGTGTTCTTCGGAATCTGGGACTTCACCGAGAAGCACTCCATTGGAAGGGTTGTGAACAGGGATCTGGTTTTCGACATAGAAGAACTCTCCACCGATGTAGTTTTGGATGCTCATTATGGCTCTTTCTGGGTAGTTAGATTTCAGATATGAGAGTTTCAATCAATTGCTTTTCGCTATCTGATAGCGGAATGTGGTGGGCTCGGGTACCTACTTCGAAATTGAGCGCAGTCTTTACCCGAGTAGCGTATTGAATTGTGGGGATAAACCAGTCTCCGACTTCGTAGACTGCCATCAGACGAGAAATTGCAGAGGCACAATTCAAAGCAGTACCGTAATCTTGGTTTTCATAGGAGCGATGCATTTTCACAAAAGTCCCAGGTATTACGTTCGTGAGTCCGCTTAGAACTCCTGCGCCTCCGGCAACGCGGTTCGAGATGTAGTATTCGTCGAAACCAGAAAGCACTGCGAAGTTATCGCCGGTCGCTTTAATCTCTTGTCGATTATGGGCGATAGAGTCAACCGTGTCCTTCAATCCGACAACGTTCGGATTCGCGGAGCTCAGTCGCCCGACCAGTGAGGGGCTCAGGTCGGTTCCCGTGCGGTCAGGAAAGTTGTACAGGATTATTGGTGTATCAGTGGCGCGCGCGAGCTCTGTAAAATACTGTTCGGCCTGCTCTTCCGTGGGGCCAAAGTAGTACGGACTAACCACAACTGCCCCGTCGGCACCGGCAGCTCCTGCTTCTCGCGTCAGCTGGGCGGTTTCATCTAGGCTATTGGTTCCAGTCCCGACAAGGAGCTGGGTCCGATCGCCGAGGCACGATTTCGCGAATTTGGTCGCCTCAATTCTTTCTTCGAGGGAGAAGCTATAAAACTCTCCAATACTTCCGAAGATTAGTATTCCATTGACTCCAGCCTGAGCCAGATTGGTAAGGTGTTCTTCCCACGCTACAAAGTCGAACTCTCCATCTGCAGTTAGCGGTGTGATGGAAGGACAATAGATTCCAGGTTGCATTTCTTATACTCCTAAACGATAAATGGCGGACGCATTGTTCTTAAAGACTGCCGGATCATCCCCAAAGACATTCCGCACAAGCTGTACCTGCTGAGCGACGGCTTCCCTCACTGCTCCTACCGGCCAGTTTGAAGCAAACAATAAACGGTCAGTACCGAAAGTACTTTTGACAAACTGAAGAATCTCATGAGCGAGACCAGGTTCATCAACGGGAATGCCGGACAATTTGCAAAAGGTATTTGGCGTATTCGCGAACTCGCGAAGGTTCTGCATGTTTTCTGAGGTGAGGGCAGCGATATTGCCAACATGATTGAGGATTATTGAGGCGTCCGGCACGAGCCTGGAGGCTTGGGCAATGTCAGGGATTTCTTGTGGCCGAATTACAGCATCGAACGGCAAACCGTGATTAGAGAGCAACTCTAATCCTGCAAGGAAGCTTTCCTCGAGGCAGCGCCCTGGTTCTGCTGACGGGGTGTGGAGAACTTCGCGGACACCATTGGAATCGGCGAGTATGTCCATCTCAGTAGAGAGTTTAGCCCGGCTGACTATGCCAAAAGCCGGAACAAATGTCTTTAGTTGACGTACTAATTGGTGCTCCTCGTGAGGATCTTCGCAGTCAGCTTCGATATGGACTAACCCCACTAGGCGTACGTCGTCGATCTGCTCATATTGGCGCATCAGTTCATGAACAGAGAAAGAGCGCTTAAGAGCTGTGGGTTCAGCTTCTAACCAGGGCAGCGTTTGTTTCTCTAGATTCCACTGGTGAAAGTGACTGTCGATTATGTCAAGGGTGCTCAAATCTCGACCTCCCTATTGCTGTAGGGCACGGTCTAAGTGAACATATCCGCCATCGACATGAATCCATTGGCCGGTTGTGTGCGAAGACCGCGGTGAGAGCACGAAGACTGCAGTGTCAGCAATCTCCTCCACAGAAGTCATCCGCGCTCCGAGCGGAATATTCTGGGTGATCTCGTTTAGTCGCACTTTTTGGGCGTCTTCGTCGCCAAAGCTAGTGATCCACTTCTCATAGAGCGGCGTCCAGGCTTCAGCGACAATGATCGCATTGCTTCGCACATTATCCTTTGCAAGTGCAGCCGCCCATTCTCGAGTTAAACCCAGGATGGCGCCTTTCGCAGCTGCATATGCGGAAGTATGGCCCTGCCCGGTTAGCGCAGTCTTGGATCCAATGTTCAGAATCGAGCCTGAAGATTTCTTCAAATGCGGAAGAGCAGCTCGCACCAGCTCGTAATAATGAGTCAAGTTTGCGTGCAACGACTCCTCGAACTGCTCCCATGACGTGTCTTCTAGGCCAAGGTTGTCATTCGCACCGGCATTATTAACCACTCCATATAGGGAACCGTATTTGCCGATGACTTCATCAACAACACTTTGGATCTTGTCGGTGTCGCGGAGATCAAGGGTGAAGTATGAAAAATCTTCACATACAGCGCGGAGAGCCGACTCGAAGTCCTCATCAATTGGATTCCTGTCTATAACTACGGGAATTGCGCCTTCCTTGGCTAAGGAAAGGACGATGCCTTTGCCAATTCCCTTCTTGCCGCCTGTAACAGCGACCACCTTTCGGTTTAGGTTGAGCTCCATATACTCGTTACCTCCGGTAAACAAAGTTGACGCCACATGGAACATGGTTCCATGTGGCGTCAACTTTAGCGCAGATTTACGTGATGTAAACCCCTTTTGCAAAAACAAGTGATTTACATCCAAGAATAGAGCTAACCTTTGTGGAGAAGGCTATGAAGCGCCGATAGCGTGAGATACCCCGTCTGCAGCCTCCAGGACGAGTGGTGCGTACTCCTCAAGGTCAGAGATGCTTTTTTCCATCGCCAAGGCTGTCATCGAGATTGCGTATTTGACATGTCCGTCCCGTGCTTTAACCGGGGCCCCAATGCAGCGGATTCCAGGGACATTCTCTTCGTTATCGAAGCAGTACCCCGTGCTTTTTATGTGCTTGAGTTCTTGCTGCAGCTCTGCGAGCGAGGTAATTGAATTCGGTGTTCTTGCCGGTAAACCGGCAGCTACTGCTACTTCTGCGACATCGTCCGTGGGTAGAAAAGCAAGGATTGACTTACCGATCGCAGTGGTGTGCAGCATCAAGGATTGCCCAACGCCTGAGGGGATGTGATATGGCGCCACCCCTTCAATCTTGGAAAGGTAGATAGCTTCGGTTTTTATTAACCCGCCAAGGTGTACCGTCAGGCCCGTGCGGTTGACTAGGTGTCGTAGATGTGGTTCGGCAGCTTGGGAGATATCGATACTGTTGAGCGCCGTGCCGCCTAGCTTTAGCAGGGTGGGGCCGGGGAAATAATCGCCGACTTCGCTTTGTCCGATGTACTCGTAGTCCAAGAGTGTCTGGATTAGGCGGTGCACGGTGGCCTTCGGGAAGCCAGTGGCCTTTACAATATCAGTGAATCGCGGGTGAGCGATGGCTGCCTCGAGGACTACCAGTGTCTTGTCTGCTGCAGTCAGAGATTTATTCACACCTACAAGTGTACAAAGCTCTCGGGTGGTGGTGAATCTGGGGCCTGGAAACTAAAGAAAAGCTTGTGGTGCAAATTACCCCTTGCGTATCAGCGTGAGGGGTACTACATTTTTCATAACAGCAGAACACGGTTCTACTGTACGGAACAAGTGCGTTGTCAATACCACACGGAGGCCTCGTTCGATGAGTCGAATTACTGACCTAAAGACGTATGATTTCAGATTTCCGACTTCGGCAACTTTGTCGGGATCTGACGCTATGAATCCAGATCCGGACTACTCATCCGCATATTTGGAAGTGCACACAGACGCGGGAGAAGTAGGTGTCGGATTTGTCTTTTCCATTGGAAGAGGCAACGACATCATTGTTAAAGCTATTGACACGCTGGCCGAGAGGTTTTTAGGTAAGGAAATCGAGCCGTACCTAGAGAAAATGGGCAGTGCTTGGAAGGAACTTGTTTATGATTCTCAAATCCGTTGGTTAGGACCGGAGAAAGGTGTCGCTCACATGGCAATTGGTGCGATACTTTCCGCCTTTTGGGACCTGAAGGCAAAAAGAGCGAACAAGCCATTGTGGCTGCTTCTGGCGGAAATGGAGCCAGAAGAGCTGGTGGAAACGCTGGATTTCCGTTACCTCTCCGATGCTCTTACTCCTGAGGAGGCCTTGGAAATCTTGCGGCAAGGCCAAGAAGGCAAGGAGACCCGAATTCAGCAGTTGCTCGAGGAAGGCTATCCAGGGTATTCGACCGCCGCTGGGTGGCTCGGGTACAGCGACGAAAAGATGCTCAGTCTTGCTAAGCGGGAAACGGAAGAAATGGGATTCTCGCTAATCAAGCTCAAAGTCGGGCAGAATCTGGCTGATGACCTTCGTCGTTTGTCGTTGGTACGTAAGGCCATCGATCCCAACGTAAAACTCGCGGTCGATGCCAACCAGGTTTGGGATGTTCCCGACGCTATTGAGTGGATCAATAAGTTCCACGAGTTTGACTTGGCATGGGTCGAAGAGCCTACGAGTCCGGATGACGTGCTAGGTCACGCGACCATTGCTAAGGCAATTGCCCCGATCCCTGTAGCGACGGGGGAACAGATGCAGAGCAGAATTCTCTATAAACAGTTTCTTCAGGCAGAGGCGTTTGGGGTTATGCAAGTTGATGCAGCCCGAGTTGCCGGTCCACAGGAGCTGATTGTCCAGTATCTCTTGGCGAAAAAGTTCGACACGCCCGTTTGCCCTCACGCCGGTGGTGTTGGGCTCTGTGAGTCAGTGCAGCACTTCGCAATGTTTGACTTTGTTGCCATCTCTGGCACAAGGAAAAACCGAATGATCGAGTACGTCGATAACCAACATGAGCACTTCATTGATCCGGTGATGATCAGAAACGGCAACTACGTTGCACCACGCTCGCCCGGCAATAGTTGCCAGATGAAGTTGGAAGCAGTCAAACAATATGAGTTCTCTGGATAGAAGGGTGACGGACATGTCTGATGTGACCTTAAACAAAACAGACCAGGATGGAGTGAACAGCAGTTTCGTTTATCCCGGTCTGCTGCTACCGTTTGCCTTGATTGTTGCGTGTTTCGCGGCTTGGGGAATCTCCACTGACCTCACTGCACCGATGGTTAATGTTTTCAGCTCAGTTTTCGACATGAGTGCATTTCAGTCAGCGTTGGTGCAATTTGCCTATTTCGGTGCGTATTTCCTTCTGGCAATTCCTGCTGCAATCATTAACTCCAAGTTTGGTTTCAAAGGTGGCGTGGTTATTGGAATGTCACTAGCTGCTGCCGGAGCCTTCCTGTTCTTTCCTGCAGCGGAACTAATGACATTTGGTACATTCCTGCTTGCTCTGTTTGTCTTAGCAGGCGGTTTATCGATTGTCGAGACCTCAGCGAACCCTTTTGTATTGTCTCTTGGGCCAGAACACAATGCAACGCGTCGATTGAACTTTGCACAGGCATTTAATCCAATCGGTTCGAACATTGGTGTCCTAATGGCAACTCTCTTGGTCGCTCCCCATATCTCCGAGGCTGTGGCGAAGCAGGGGATGAATGAGGAGGAGTTGCTTGCTCAGACATCTAGCGAACTCGAAAAAGTGATGGTCCCGTACATCATTCTCGGAATTCTGTATTTGAGTCTCGCGGTAGCGATTGCTGTAGTCAAAATCCCCAAAAACCAGCGAATGGAGGAGACCGATTTCTCAGGGGTTGAGCCTGGTGTCTTCGGCCGCTTGATTCGGAATAAGACGTACAGATTTGGCGTTGTCGCACAGTTCTTCAATATCGCAGCACAGACCTGCATTTGGACGTTCTTGCCATTTTACGTGGAATACACGCTGGGGGCTTCAAAGTCAGATGCGGGCTGGTGGTTGCAGTTGTCACTGATTTCCTTCTTGCTAATACGATTTGTGATGGTCTGGCTCATGGGCAAGTTTGACGGCCGTTTGCTCTTGACCATTATGTGCGGCGCAGGTGTGGTGTTCTCCCTAGTTGGAGTTCTTCTTGGGAATGTCGTGGGTGCCCTCTGTATTGCAGCACTATCTGGATGTATCTCGCTTCTTTTCCCGACAATTTATGGAGTTGCTCTTACCGGTGTCGGCAAGGACACCAAGTTTGCATCCTCAGGCTTGGTCATGGCTATCGTGGGCGGCGCCATTGCGCCTTTAGTCCATGGAAGCTTACAGGACGCTACAAACCCGCAGTTTGCTTTCATTTTTGTCTTGGTCTGCTTCTTGATTGTCGGTGCTTTCGGTGTCTATTCCATGCGCCACGGCATCGATCGAAAGGCCCAGGAGAAGGAGTCCACCAATGCTTAAAGGGATTCCACCGATTTTGTCTCCTGACCTTTTGAAGGTACTGGCAGAAATGGGACATGGTGACGAGATAACAATTGCAGATGCTCACTACCCACTTTCGGGAGCGGGTGGCCAGATCATTCGCGCTGATGGGCATCGGATATGCGACCTTTTAGAGGCTATTTTGAGGTACTTCCCTCTGGATCAATATCACGAATGGCAGTACGCGCTGATGGAGCCCGTTGTGGGAGACGCAGCACCGGTTGTTTGGCAGGCGTATGGCGAGATAATAGGTAGGCATGATCCTGCAGAAGAAACCTTGCTAGAGCGATTTGAGTTTTACCGACGAGCTAGTCACTCCCATGCGACGATCATGACCAGTGAGACGGCGCAATATGCAAACATCATTCTGAAAAAAGGGGTAATTGTGAACTCCCCTGAAGGGCCAAAAGGCTGAGTGCGACCTCGTAGGAGAGAATGGAGCCAGACCGATTGAAGTAGAGAGGCCGAGTACTAAGCGCGGAGAGAATCCAGACTAGATGATCTCCCGGTTGCATAGATGCGTCCGCCACTTGAAACCGCCCAGGAAATCTGCGAAATCTCCGTCAGTTAGGGCCCGGGCCCGCCTATGTGTGCTCGACCTGTTCCGTCGAGTGGGCCTAACCCCCGACGTGTCTACTTTCCGGGGGGCCAGGCCCCTCCTCTCGCGACAAATGAGGGCTGGGGTAGGGATTGCGTTAAAATGCTTACCTAGCTGAGTAGGCTCTATAGTTGACGCCTACACTTCGCGGTAAAGTCGCCGGAGACTAAGTGGTTTACGGCAACCTTGGAACGCCATCGAACGACGGGTAGCTCTGGGAAAGTGCAGAAGTTGGGCGTTGCCTGTTCCAGGGAGTGTGCTGAGACATTGCGACCGTTGACCCGTATTGGGCAATGTTCAAGATGAGGGGTTCTTGACCAGCATTGTTTGCCCATTCGGAATGCCGAACGCTTGGCCTTCGTCTTTTGAAAGTGGATCGTCTGTAGAGCGTGCGCTCGTGCCGAAGCATGAGAGATAGTCGGTTCAATCCAGGTTAAGAAACTCTTCGGAATAGCAACCAAAGGATGAGAGGTTGACTTCACCATGCGCCCGATTATTTCTGAGCCCCTAGGAGACGAGAATTTTCGGTACAAAGACTTTTTCGTACTTGTAAAGTAGCAATATAGGTTCCGTGATTTTACGGTACGGGAGTTTCTAGGGGCTGTTAATCGCCTCGAGCTGCAGGTGGTGCAGCGAGTTAGTTATGAGGAGCGGAGCGAATGACGCAAACGGATTTCTCAAAAGAGATAGTCACCTGGGCAGCAGAAGGCCTGACAGAGCAATGGCAACATGAACTACTTACCGATGTGGCAGGAGGCGTGACCCTTTCCGCGGAATATTTCGATGAACTTGCCGATAAAGCTGTAGAGGCATTCTTCGCGCCGGACGAGTGCTGGTTCCAGCCAAGATCAAGAAAAGCTACGGGCAAAAAGAAAAGCTTTTCGGAGAAAGATTTCGGAATTAAAAAGTCTTCAGAGGAACCAGTAAAATTGATTAATGTTTCGCATCATTCTGGTGTGAATCGGTTGCAGCCTGGAGAAAGTATTGAAATTGAACCGACCGGAATGACTGTAATCTTCGGTAAAAATGGTTCGGGTAAATCAGGCTACGCACGCATTCTTAAGAAATTCGCCGCTAGTAGGGGCGATAATCGAATTCTGCCAAATGCTTTGGCCTCTGCTGCAACGACTCCAGAAGCTTCCATCTGCTTCCTCGAGGGGGACAAGGAAAGGAAAGCAAAGTGGACGGGTGTGGAGAAGTTTGTTGACAGTAGCTTTCAGCGCGTCCGAGTCTACGACTCGTCATCTGCACAAAGTCTTCTAGCCGATGAACAGAAAATAGCTTATTCTCCCACGCAAATTAAAGTATTGTCTCGTTTCGTTGAAGCTTTAGGCGAAGTCAAGATAGAGGTAGACCGTCGACTTAAAGAACTCGAGCTTAGGGAAAAGAAAATCGACACATTTGGAATTGAGGAGTTTGGTCAATTCTTAAATGATGTCAGATCGATGGAGCCTAAAGAAGCAAAAGAGGCTATCGACGGTCTGCAGGAGTTCTCTGACAGTCAAGAAGAGGAACTCGCCAACCTTGAAGAGCGGTTTTCGAGACTTAGACTGGATTCAAAAGAAGTCTTACTTAGGAGAATTGAATCGAGGAAGAGTTTGGCGCAAGCAGAACGCGCTAAAGCGGGAAAAATCGCCGAAGTGCTCCAAAGATTGACACCGAATGACGCTGCACTAATTCGGAGCGAATTTGAACGAGCGAAACAGTCAGTTAACGAAGTACAGAATTCCTTAGGCGATGCCGATAAACTTCGAATTTGCGTAACTGATAACTGGCCATTTTTGTGGAACACTGCTAGGAACTTCTTTGCCTCACTCCCGAGCGGGCATGAGCAGCATGCCTCGGAGGTCTCACAATGGAAAGCATGCCCTGTATGTCACCAGGACTTGGATTCGAATTCCAGAAATAGGCTCCTGGCTTTTGAACGGGTTGCTAAAGGGGAGGCGAATCAACGTTTAGAAAAGGCAGAGGCCACCTATGAAGCAGCTAAGGAGGCCCTAAATGGAATCCAGAACTATTTTGATCTTGAAGGTACTGAGTGCTCAACAGCTTTAGTGAGGGAGCTAGAGGTGCCGAGTGACTTAACAAATGTTTTCGTAGACGGGCTCACAGAATTTTACTCGAATGCAAAGCGACTTTTTTGGGAAATAGAATCTGAACTCACCGCAAATGAATCTGGGATCATTGGTGGTGTAGACGCCGACCTTTCGCTGGAAAAGCCAACGACTGGTGGGGACATGGTTGTGGAAAAGCTAAAAGATCTAAATAGAGCTTTCGACCTATTCGAAGAAAAACTTAATCGAGAAGAAAGTGAATTGCGATCGTCGGATTTAGACGACGATGCGGAAGATAGCTTGGGCGGGAGAATTGCTTCACTCAAGTGTCTGCGTGCGGCGGCTGAGAATAGATTTGTGCTCAAGGAAGAGCATGACACGAGGGCGTTCATAGAGGCTCACGTAGCGGCTTCTAAGGCGTGCAATGCTCGTAGTGCGACGTACCTGGTGAAAAAGTTGTCCAATGATTTTATCGGAGAAATATCTAGTCGCTTCTCTATCGAATTGGCTGAGCTCGGATTCGACTCGTCGATCCCTGTAGAGCTGGTGTTAGCCAAAACCTCTAAAGGGGTCAGCTATATAAAGCCACAATATAATTCCCAAAAATCCCATCGGATGGAAGAAATATTAAGCGAAGGGGAACAGCGCATTGTCTCGATGGCTGGATTTTTTGCGGACCTGACTGGATCTGACGATTCATCATGCCTTATCTTTGACGATCCGGTTACAAGCCTTGACCATAGATTCCGGGAAAAGGTTGCACGTCGTTTGGTGAGGGAATCATCGATGAGACAGATCGTTGTTTTTTCGCATGACTTTGCGTTTGTGCAATTGTTGGATCAGATGCTGAAGGAAGAGAATCTAGCTCGAACCGCCGAGGGGCAGCCTCGGCTTCCAGAGATCTCGGAAGTCGAGATATATAGGAGAGCCGACGGTGCAGGTTGCTTGACCCCAATTGATTTGAAACGACGAAAGCTCAAAAAGCAATTTGGCGCTTTGAAGAAAGAAATGCAGAGGCTTGAAGTTTTGGAGCGAAAACAGCCGGATGACTATCCTCCAGCTGGTGAGTCTTTCCTAGGCGCTGTAAGGGAAACGTGGGAGCGAGTTGTTGAAGAAACATTGTTAAACTCCGCTGTTGTAAGAATGGATCCCGCGGTACATACGCAAAACCTTCGACCACTGATCGATATCAATGAAGAAGATTTGGCTACCGTGGAATTAGGAATGACAGTTGAATCGAGGCTTATGCGTGGTCATAGCAAAGCTGGAGAAATTTCCGCTCAAGAATTTCCGAAATCGACCGACCTAAAGAAAGAACTAGACAGACTGACAACTTTTCACAATACTGTCCAAAGGAGACGCCAGTAGCGGATGTGCCTGACCTCCTATCGAATTGAATGAGTATGGGACTTATTTCATCGCTGGTGGTCGGACATACTTCACGCTGGCATCCACATTATTTTGAGGCCTCGCACATTCTGTGCGGGTCAGGTTCCTATTAGCAGTCTGGAGTATGTCACTGCCTTCGGCGGCATCACCCCCTCGGATCACTTTCAGACTGGGACGAAAATAAGCCATACCGAAGCCAGCGACTAGTTCCACTGCCCCAAGGGCAGAAGGAAGGTAGATAAACATAACCTGCCCAAGTATGGGGCTAGGAGTGCGAATCCTGAGCTCCTTCAAGCGGAACTACCAACAACTTGATGGGATAAGTAGTTCAGCTCGCCCGCCTTCGTCTGGCATTTTTCTTAGCGAGATCCATTTCGATCAATTAGCGGGGCTAAGGGAAGGCCGAGGGGAAGCCTAATTGTTAAAAATCGCCGATTTTATAAAATAGGCGCTCCAGCTGGCGGGCTAATTGATAAAACGTGCGCTTTTAAAAATGGGGTTTGACCTTGCTGAATCATCGAGCGGTCGACGGGGACGTAGACGAAAGAGGTTGCGCAAGGCATAAAAAGACCCACGCGGCGCTGAAAGTAGCGCGGCGTGGGCCTGGGGGGAGAGGACTAGGAATTAGTCCTGTGCAACACCAACGTTGACTTCGATGTTGCCGCGGGTGGCTTTGGAGTAAGGGCACATCTGGTGGGCGGCGTCGGCAAGCTCCTGTGCCTTGTCGTCCTCAACGCCTGGGATGGTGACCTCGAGGTCCACGCCGAGGTAGAAGCCCTCGTCGTTCTTGCCTAGGGAAACGCGGGCACCGACGGTGGAGTTCTCCACGTCTACGCCCTTGTCCTTGGCCACTGCCTTCAGTGCAGAGTGGTAGCAAGCGGCGTAACCGGCAGCGAAGAGCTGCTCCGGGTTAGCACCCTCACCGCTGCCGCCCATCTCCTTCGGGGCGGTCATGGTGAAGTCCAGATCGGAATCCTTGACTACAGAGCGGCCGTCGCGGCCCGCGCCGGTGGAGAGTGCTTCGGTGGTGTAAACGGCGTCCATGATGACTCCTTTTCTATTGGGTCTTTGTACGTCCGCCGATTGTACGCAAGAACGCTAGTCTTCGACGACGCTGACGGTGACCTCGATATTGCCGCGGGTGGCGTTGGAGTAGGGGCAGACTTGGTGGGCGGCGTCGGCAAGCTGCTGGGTAGTGGTTAGTTCGTGGTGGCCACGCGCTTGGACCACACGCCTCTGTCCGCGGTTTGAAACGAGGCGCGCACCGTTTTATCGCCGGGCTTTTCGCAGGTGAGCACACGCTGGTCGCTGCCCATGCGGCAATCCAGGTCATAGGACTGCTTGGTCACCGGGCTGCTGGCGGTGATATCTGCGTGGTATACCGCCGTCACCGTGGGATCTTTCGAGCGCATGGTGTAGCTAGCCTGCATCGCGGCATCGAAGACCGCGGCGGCGAATTCGCAGGAGGTCAGATCGCCGGCATCGATAGAATCGCCCGATGACGATGTGCCGCAGTAGCCGCCAATCTGGCCCGCGTTGATGTTGTGGTTGCCGCCGGCCGGCGGAGCAGGCTGCTCCGGTTCAGCTTCTTTGGTGACCGTTTCGGTGCGGGGTTGTTTCGTGTCCTTCTCCGAGCCGGATTCTTCTTCGGCTTCGCCCGCGGCGGAGCTATTGTCCTGTGCGGTGGAGAAGGCCGGCTCATTCGCCGGCGCGGAGTTGTTATTCGAATCGGAGCCGGAGCCGCAGGCGCTCACGGTGAGGCCAGCGGCGAGAAGGATGGACGCTACGGGGAATAAAGAAGGGCGCTGCATAGGGATACTGTAGCGCCCTTTGGGGTGTGGTGTGGGGGTTACTGCTCGATGCGGGCGGGTGGAACCGGGGCGCCCTCGGGCGGTAGCACCTTGGGATAGTTCTTGGCGGTGCCGGAGGACGTAGCAGCCGCGGTTGCGCCCTCGGGGGCACCGGCAGCGCTGGTGGGGGCAGGGCGGTGAGGGGAGGGGTCCCAGTGGGCGTCGACAAGCGTGCGCTGGCAAACCCAACCCAAGGCCAAGATGGCCAGCGCGATAAGGGCAATGAAGAATAGGCCCAGAGCGCCGTCGGCGTGGATGGACCAGCCCAGCAGCAGGCCGAGCCAGCCAAAGTCGGCATCGCCGAAGGTGGTATTTGCGGAGCCGAAGGAACCCAGGACGCTGAGGAGGAACGCCGGCAGGAAGGTAATGATGAGGCCGTTGACAAAGGCGCCGAGTGCCGCGCCGCGGCGGCCGCCGGTGGCATTGCCGTAAACGCCGGCCGCGCCGCCGGTAAAGAAGTGGGGCACGAGGCCCGGCAGAATCAGGGCGACGCCAAAGGCCGGGTTGAGCCAGGTGGAAAGTACGGCAAGGCCCACCAGTCCGCCCACGAAGGAAGAGATGAAGCCGATGAGTACTGCATTTTGGGCATAAGGGAAGACGATGGGCGCATCCAGTGCGGGAATCGCGCCGGGCACGACCTTGGCCGCGATGCCCTGGAATGCGGGTACGAGCTCACCCAAAATGGTGCGCACGCCAAAGAGGATAACGGCCACAGCCACGCCGAACTGGAGGCCTTGGGTGACGGACTGCATCAAGAAATTGCCCACATTAGTGGCGCCGTCAGGGAAGGCGGTAAAGGCTTCCTCCGAACCGGCGCGGGCAATGAATAACACGGCGAGCACCACGTACATCAACGCCATGGAAAGCGCGGTTGCCACCATAGAATCGCGCAAGAAGCGCAGGCCTTCTGGCAGCTTCAGGTCTTCAGTAGAGGGCGACATCTTCTTTCCCTTGCCGCCTACCAGCTTGCCGACGCCGCCCGCGGCCAAGTACCCCACCGTGCCGAAGTGTCCGATGGCAACGGAGTCATCGCCGGTGATTCGGCGGGTAAATGGGTGCGCGATAGCCGGGAGCGAGACCATAAGGATGCCGAGCAGGGCCGCGCCAAAAGCGATGACGACCCAAGACGAGTACCCGGCAGGGGCGAGCACCATGGTGAGAAGTGTGGCCATGAAGAGGACGTGGTGACCGGTGAGGAACACGTAGCTCATGGGCGTGAAGCGGGCGAGGAGCAGGGAGACCACAAAGCCGAGGATCATAATCCAGGCGACCTGGCTGCCGAACTGGTCTTGTGCGATGCCTACGATGGCCTCATTCGTCGGGACCACGCCTTGCGCGCCGGTAGCGCCCGTAATCATGGCGCCGAGCGGTTCCAGCGAATCGGTAACGAGACCGGCGCCGGCACCAATGAGCAAGAAGCCGAGCGTGGCCTTGATGGCGCCGCCAATGGTTTTGCCGGTGCCGCGTCCCATCGCGGCCAAGCCGACCGAGGTGATGATACCGATGAGGAATGCCGGGACGGAGAGGATCTCATTGACGAGGAAGTTTGCTATAGCAAGAAGAAAATCCATGAGGATGCTCCTTAGATGTCATAGAGCTCGCGCAGAGCCCCATCGATTTCAGACATAGAGGTGAAGTCTTGAATGACGTAGACGGGAACGCCGACGTCGCCAAGCGTTGCTGCGATTTCGCCGGAGGTGAGCAGGAAATCTGCCTCGCTCGCACGACCCTTGGCGGAGATGGTGTCCGTGGCTTCTACATTCAGGTACGGTCCCCAGCCCCATTCATCGAGGACCTGCTCTAGCGTGTTCTTAAGGAACAACGACGTTCCTAGGCCGTTGCCGCACACCGTGAGGATCTTTCCCTTGGACGCGACAGAATCTGCGGCCGTGTCCTTTGCTTCTTGGGGCTCTGATGTTGCCTGCGGCCTGGCCGCCGGCTGCTTTTTGTTTTGCGTGTGTGCAGTAAGAACCGCACGGAGCTCCTCTTCAGAGTCCACGCGATTGAGCTCATCACGCTTGGTAGCAAGCAACTTTGCTAGCTGCTTCATCGCCTGCAGATGCTCGGAGTCATTGCGCGCGGCAAAAGCTACGACTAGGTCGACGGGATCGTTAGAGTCATGGCCGAATTTCACCGGGCTATCCAGCCGTACCCACGACAGGGAGGTTTCCTTCACCGCCTCCGACGGCCGCGCGTGCGCGAATGCGAAGCCAGGAGCAACCACAATGTAGGGGCCCGTTTCTTCCACGGAGTGCACCATTGCCTCGGTGTAGTCCGCGGTGATTGTGCCTGCTTCTTCCAGCAGCGAGCCCGCGAGCCGGATGGCCTGCCTCCAGTTATCTGCGGCGCCGTGGAGCTCCACCGCGCCGGGCACTAAAAGGGAATCTAGTGTCGCCATATGTATCTCCCATCACAGAAATAGTGACATCGGGGTGAATGTCACTGATGATTCTATGCTGTGGAGAAACCGGAGGTAAAAGCAGGGGTAACGTTTGCATAGGGAAGGGTTGGAACAGCCCTAGGGCACTCCATCGGGCTGTGGGAACTGCTGAGTTTGCTGCAGAGTAAGGAGCGGCCATGTGCGGCCAGACAGAGCCGGGGCGCGAAAATGGTTCGATCTCACTTCAGGCCTTGTATTTCAGCGGGCTTCGGCTTCTGCAGTAGCCAGAACGGGAGAGTTACTCGCGTTGAGTACGGGCAGTTAATCGAGCTCGAAAGTTTGGCGGCCGATTTCGTCTTGGCTGAAGGACTTAGACGCGACAAGGTCCACAGGTGTGGTTAAATCATCGAGCTCGTAGGCTATTGTTCCGGCGACAGTTCCTCCCTTTTTAATCTGTTCAAGCTGAGTATCGGAAGTTTCAGGATCAAAATAGGAACCGAGGTCGAGCTCGTTTACCTTATTCGGATCATTGTCTTGAATGGCGGTGAAGTACACGACGAAGTCAGTGGTGGTTAGGGTTTCATCCGTTTTATTCGTTACGTCATAGTTAAAGACGAGAAGTGGCTTTTCACCTATTTCGTTACCGGGCTCACCGGGTTGAACAACACGGTGATCGGTAATTTCGAACTTGGCGGCTGGAACATCCAGGACTCCGTCTTTGAAGGATTGGCTGAAATCTGTGCTCTTTAGCTCTTTAACGGTTGTCGGATCATCCTTCACCTTTTTCATGTGCGTGGTGAATTCCTTATCTTCAATCGCGACCTTGAAAGTTAAGGAGTCGTCATCGATAGAGAAATCTTTCTTATTGGAAGAAGCGGCCATCCACTCAGAGGCGGTGGCAACGGTATCGCGGTTTGAGCTAACGGTCTCACCGGATGCAGCGGCTTGAGCGTCAAAGGTGCCGATCCAATAGATCATGCGATTTTCGCCGTTGTCCATGACCCATTCGATGGTGATGACGTCATCGGTGATGCTGGCTTCCATCCAGCCATCTTCAGATGCGCTGTCCTCTTGCTTCCACGTTCCAATTGCGGACTTCGCATCAGCCTGTGCACCGGATGAGGAATTATTGGAGTCGCTTGCCTTTGGGTTGTCACTTCCGCTACCTGAGCAGGAAGTAAGCGTGAGTGCAGAGGCGAGAACGAGAGAAGAGAGTAGTTTGCGCATAAATAATTTCTACCCTCAGGGGGTAGGAAACGTACAAATACTCAAAAAGGTAGGGGGAAAATTGGTCTTTAGCCCCGCATTGGCTACTCTTTTGAGAGCGGATCTTCGCCCTAGTGGTGCGTTATCCGCGCGGGGCTATAGCTCAGTCGGTTAGAGCTACGGACTCATAATCCGTTGGTCCCGGGTTCGAGCCCCGGTGGCCCCACGGTGAGAGGGAGGCGTCGGCAAGCAAGGCCGGCGCCTTTTCTCGTGCCTGGGCGCGCATTTGGGTGTGCTAATTGCGCGGTGGCGGGCGGTGAAGTCTAATAGCCATATGGTTGAAGTGGATCCGCTCATTGAATCTCTCTACCGCTGGTCCGATATCAGCGGCGTGCTGCTGATGGGAATCATCGGCGGCACAATGGCGCGCAAGCGCGGCTATGACATCATCGGCTTTTTCTTCATCGCGATGTTTTCTTCCCTGGGCGGCGGCATGGTGCGCGACGTGCTCATCAACCGCGGCACCGTGGCGGCCATGAGCCAGCCGGAGTACCTCTACTTGGCCTTTGCCGGCGCGCTCATTGCCCGCTTTGTCTACTTTAAGGGCAAGACCTGGGATTATCTGCAAGCGCATGGCGACGCCGTCGTGTCCGGCCTCTGGGCTGCCACCGGCGCTGTGAAGGCCATTACCTATGGGCTGCCGCTAATCCCGTGCATCATGATGGGTGTGTTTACCGCCACCGGCGGATCCATGATTCGTGACATCGTCATGGGGCGCGAGCCTAGCGTCTTTGGCGATAACCAGCCGACGGTCATCCCGGCCGTGGCCTGCGCAATCATCGTCTTAGTGGGCCACCACTATGACATGATGGCCGTGGGCATGATTATCGGGCCGCTGGTTTCCATCTTCTTGGCTCTGCTGGGCATTTGGGCCGGCTGGCGCGTGCCGGCGTATCAGGAATGGGCGCCGATTAATCACACCGCGGCGCAGGTGAAGGTGCTGGCGAAGAAGGCCGAGAATAAGAGCCGCGCGGTGGGCCGCCGCTTGGAGCCGCACCGCGTGCGCTCGTGGCGCCACCGCCAGATGGAGGCCGCACTGCAGCGCCGCATCGAAAAGGAAGTGCGCTCGGGCAAGCGTCGCAAAGAGGCCGCCGCGGAGGCCAGCGAGTTTATGGAGTCGTTTGAATCGGACGTCGATCAGCTCAGCGCCCAGACCGCGGAGACCGAGAACACCGACATTGGCGTGGACCTTAGCGGCGACTCCTATGAAGCGGAAGAACAAGCCTCCCACGAGGAATCCCAGCGTCTGCTCGATACCATCTTGGAAGATGACAAGCTTACCGATGAGCTCATTGACCGCCTCATGAAGCGTTATAACTCCCGCGACTAGGGGCCGGGCAATCCGCGCTCGATCCATCGGGTGCTTGCACGGTTGCTGGCAGCCAACTGGCATCTGGTTTTCAGGCACGCGGCCTAATCTAGAGGCATGAATCTGAAGTATTACTTCTACGAGCTGTGGGGCCTCTTTGTTGACCATGGCTTACCGCTTATCGCGCTATTGCTGATAGGCATTTTGATCCCGCGCATCGGCAGGCTGGCCATCCGCATTATGGAGCACCGTCTCGATGAAGACGAAGAAGCCACCAAGGCGCGCCTGGCGCTGACCGGTGCGCTGGTCTACATCGTGCAGGCGGCGGCGTACTTCCTCATCATCTGGGCCGCGCTGACCAATCTCGGTGTACCTGCGGTAGGCGCTGCGGTGCCGGCGACGATAGTCTCGGCCGCCGTGGGCTTTGGCGCCCAGTCCATCATTGCGGACTTTCTCTCCGGCTTCTTCATCCTTTCGGAAAAGCAATTCGGCGTAGGTGACTATGTCAGTTTCGATGGTGTGACGGACGTGGAAGGCACCGTAGTGATGCTGACCCTGCGCACCACCAAGGTGCGCACGCCTACCGGCGAGCTGGTCACCGTGCCCAATAGCTCGGCCGGCGCGGTCACCAACTACTCTCAGGAGTGGTCGCGCGCCGTGGTCAACTTTGATGTGCCGGTGCAAGAAGGCGAGACCCTGCCAGAAATCACGCGCCGGGTGCGCACGATTTCCGAGCAAGCCATCCAGGAACCGTCCATCGCCGTGGACGTCAATGGCGAGCTCGAGGTTCTACCGGCCACCCAGCTGGTGGCCCCGCAGGCGGCCGGCCAGTCGTGGCACGTGACCTACCGCGTATTGGTTACCGTCAACCCCGCCCGCCAGTGGGCGGCGGAGCGCGCCATCCGCTCCGCGCTGCTTTCCGAGTTCTGGGATCACTACAACGTGGCTGACTTGGACGAAATCCAGCGCCCGCTTCTTCCGGTGGGCGACAATGCTGCGGCACAAGAATCCGTCAAGGATGCCTCCGCGGCAGGGGAGGGCTCGCGCCCCGATTCCCAGCCGGAAAACCAGTCGCCCGAGGTGGATGGCCCAGATAGCGATGGCCCCGGAAAGCCTGCGCTGCCGGATGAGGAGGACCACGAGCCCGAGCCCACCCAAGGCATCTGGCGCGCGCTGGAGACTAATTCCAAGTTCCAGAAGATCGCCACCATTGGCGGCCGGGTCCGCGCCTCTACCACGGGCCTCATCCTCGCGTTGCTCGTCGTCGGCGCCTTGGCCCTGGCCTCAAGCAATCCCGAAAATGCCGACGCCGGCTGGCTCTCGCCTGAGCATTGGCGCGATAGCGGCGCGGAGGCCTCTTCCTCGCCGCTTTCCGACGCCCCCTCCACCAACCCCACCCCCGAAACCACCGAGACCGGCACACAGAACGAGCCGACGGAGGACAGCTCTGCTGCCACGGAGACCGCCAACCCGCAAGGCTCTGATGGCGCTGGCGCGACTGATTCGCCTGCCGGCAGCGGTGGTGGCGGTGGCCAGGAAACTGGTGCTACAGGTAATGCCTCGCCCGCTCCGAGCGCCGCCAACGGCGGGACCGATTCCGGCAACGGGGCCGGCGCTGCGCCCACTGCCGGGAGCGACGCTGGCGATGGCGCCCAAGCGTCCGGAACCGCCGGCAGCACCGGCCAAGAGATCCCGGCAGAGCCGCGCTAGTAAGGCTTCTACAGTAAGCCGGTCCGTCCAGCGCTCATTATTGGGCGAGGTAAAGCTGGCATACACGCTGGTGTCATTATCCTTTTGACAGTGGTGAAATAGTGCAGCCCGGCTGCGCGTTGCACTGGGCATGACTTCACTTTTCGAACCACTGGAACTTGGCCGATTCAAGCTAGATAACCGCGTCACCATGGCGGCGCTGACCCGCCAGCGTGCAGGCGAAAGCGGTGTACCCACCGAGCTGCACCAGAAGTACTACTCGCAGCGTGCGACGGCTGGTCTGGTGGTTACGGAGGGAACCTTCCCGGCGTGGACCAACCGCGCATTCCCGGGCCAGGCGGGCATTGCGACCGACGAGCAGGCAGAAGGTTGGCGCGCCGTCGCAGACCGCGTGCACGAGGAAGGCGGCACCCTGTTCATGCAGATCATGCACGGCGGCCGCACGAGCCACCCAGACCTGATTGACGGAGCGAACCCGGAGGCGCCGAGCGCCTTCGATTGGGGCGGAACCGTGCGTGGCTTCGCTGGCAAGATGGACGCGCCGATCCCGCGTGAACTGAAGAAGGAAGAGCTACCGCGCATCGTGGACGAATTCCGCCAGGGCGCGCGCCGGGCAGTTGACGCCGGCGTTGACGGCGTGGAGATCCACGGCGCCAACGGCTACCTGCTGCATGAGTTTATGGCGGCCTCGTCCAATAAGCGCGAGGATGAATTTGGCGGCAGCCCGGAAAATCGCTGGCGTCTGCCAGAGTTGGTCATCCGCGCCGTCGTAGAGGAAATCGGTGGCGACCGCGTGGGCGTGCGTTTCTCCCCGGCACACAACGTGCAGGGCGTCATCGAAGACGATCAGGAAGACATGCTGGCCACCTACGGCGGGCTTCTCGATGCCCTGGCACCGCTGAACCTGGCCTATGTGTCCTTGCTGCATGGCGAGCCGGACAGCGAGCTCATCGCCACGCTGGCACAGAAGGCACGCGCAAACGGCGTGACCAAGGTGCTTATGAATGATGGCTTCCCCACGATTACCTCGAAGGAGGATGCCCAGCGCGAAATCGAGCTGGACTACGTGGATGCCGCAGTGGTGGGCCGTCAGCTCATTGCCAACCCGGACCTGGTGCGGCGCTGGAGTGAGGGCCTTGAGCTCAACGAGCCGGACCAGGCTACGTTCTACCTGGGCGGCGAGCGCGGCTACATCGACTATGAGTATGCCGCGGACTAGGGAAGAATCCGCGGCACCAAAGGGGGCCCGACAGGCGGGCGAGTGATAGGTAGTGAAATTCCCCAGAGAGGGTCTTTCACTATCCCTATCGAAGGTGTACTACTCGTTCGTTAACACCGAGTACCTGTCATGTGACAGAACTTACAACTACTTGGTGTAGCCCTCACCCGGGCGCCAGGTCATGGTCACGGCCTCGCGCACCGGGGACTTGGCGGTGAGCAGATTATCCACGCGCAACCAGTGCATTTCCGCCGAATCCGGGCGCACGGTGACATAGCTGTAACCGTGGTGGTCCAGATCCACGTGGCGGGTGTGCGGGTTGGCTCCCATCAAGTAGCGCTCAGCCAACTTGGAAAGCTCATTGCCCTCCGGCAGCTTCAGCTGCTCGTTCACGTTGGGCGCAGACACGGAGGCGCAGACCATCTCGGCGCCGAAGATGCGGCCATCCTTGCTGATATTATGCGCCCACTCGGAGTGGATATCGCCGGTGACAAAGAGGGTGTGGGAGTCGTGCTTAGAGAGGGCGTCGATAAGCAAGCGGCGCTCTGCAGAGTAGCCATCCCACTGGTCGCCGTTGACCGGAATGCCGGTGATATTGGAAGACAGCGAGGAAGAAACCGGCTTGGTCTTCTCATCTTGTTGCAGGGTAGCCAGGTTCATGGGGGAGAACATGACGGAATTGCCCAGCATATTCCACTTGGCAGAAGAGGTCTCGATCTTATTGAGCAGCCAGTTGTACTGCTCAGAGCCGAGCATCGTGCGGCCTTCAGCGGCCATCTTGCGCGGGCCAAAGCGCACCTGCTCATCGCGGTAGGTGCGCAGGTCCATCATGGTCAGCTCCACCAGATCACCGAAGGTCAGGCTGCGGTAGAGGTGGCCCTGCTCGGACGGGTTGGTCGCGCGCACCGGCATCCACTCAAAGTAGGCCTGCATCGCGGCCTTGCGGCGGTCCAGGAAGGCTCCTTCCTCGCCTTCGGTGTGGTTCTCGGCGCCCTCGCGCCAGTTATCGTTGGCTACCTCGTGGTCATCCCACACCACGACCCACGGCAGCGCACCGTGTGCGGCCTGCAGGTTCTCATCGGTGCGGTAGCGTCCGAAGCGGATGCGGTAATCCTCCAGCGAGATAATCTCGTGCGCCGGGTGATGCAGGCGCACCGGGCCATAGCCAGCGTATTCGCGCTGCGGATACTCGTAGATATAGTCGCCCAAGAAAATCATGTAATCCAGCTGGTCCGCGCGGCCGCGCTGGGCAATATCGCCATAGGCATTGAAGAAGCCGGACTCCCAGTTGGCGCAGCTAGCCACGCCAAAGGTGAGCTCTTCCGGGGAGGCGCTCAGCGCCGGGGCGGTCTTGGTGCGGCCGACGGGCGAGTACTTATCCTGCGCCTTAAAGCGGAAGAAGTACACGGTCTCCGGCTCCAGGCCATGCGGATCCACGTGCACGGTGTGGTCCTGGCCGGCGTCGGTGGTCACTTCGCCCCGCTTGACGACGTCCCCAAACCCCTCATCCTTGGCAATTTCCCACTCCACCCGGGTGGCCTCGCCCAGGCCAGATCCCGGCATGGCATCGGCATCCGGGGTCACGCGGGTCCACAAGATGACCGAATCCGGAATCGGGTCACCCGAGGCCACACCGTGGAGGAAGGGCCGCTCGCCCAGCTTGGGCTCCACCATGTGCTGCTCCACGCGCGGCGAGAGGCTGCTTTGGGCGTTGGCGGCTGCACCGGACAGAGCGATGGCGGCACCGGCGGTACCGGTGGATTGCAGGAATCGGCGGCGGTTAACTGCGCTGCCCGTGTTCTTAGAATTATTAGACATGGTTGAAAGTTTTCTCATGTCTAATGGGTGTGCAACCGTTTCTTGCCCGATTCCATAAAATGTTCTTGTTGTTTTAACCGGTGGTTTACTTGGGCGGCTTCCTGTGGGCCTGACGCGTCTGGTGGTTGGGCGGTTTCGAGGGGCTTTCGCCGGCTTCTGTGGCTTAGGTCCATTCTGATCGGGCTGATTTGAGGCCTTTAGGGCTGAATTGAGGGGTCTATTCGCTCAGATCGGCCCGATCACCTTCGACCTAAGGCGTGCGGAACCCAGTAGACCTAAGGTATGTGGGATTCGTGAGCCCAAGGCGTACGCGGGCCCAGTAGGCCAAAGGAGTGACCGGCTCGAAAAGGCGCGCCCAAAGCGGTCCAGTCCTTCCGAATGTGGCTCAGTAGGCTAGAGAGTATGAGTGAATTTAGCCAAATTAGCCAGTGGCCCGCGGATACGGTGGCCGGAGCCTTGCTGCACCGTGGCGAGGTGCAAGAAACGGTGGGGGATACCGCCCGTGAATTTCCGGTGGCATCGGTAACCAAGCTGGTCGCAGCGTACGGCGTGATGCTGGCCGTGGAAGAAGGAGCCGTGGAGCTAGAGCAGCCCGCCGGCCCGGAGGGCTCCACGCTCGAGCACCTGCTTGCACACGCCTCTGGCGTTTCCTTTGATTCCCGGGAGTCGCAGAAGCCGGTGGGCGAGCGCCGCATCTATTCCTCGGCCGGTTATGAGTGGGCCGCGGATGCCGTGGCCGAAGCTACGGGCATGGACTTTGCCGAGTACCTGCGCGAAGGCATTTTGGCCCCGCTGGGCATGGAGTCCACCCGGCTGGAAGGCTCGGCCGGGCACGGTTTGGTTTCCACGGTGGAGGATCTCGCGGCCTTTGCCGCGGAAGTCCAGAATCCACAACTCCTGCACCCCTCCACCGTGGCCGACATGCGCCGCGTACACTTCGACGGATTGCGCGGCATCGTTCCGGGCTACGGCAGTTTCAAAGACTGCACCTGGGGTCTAGGCTTTGAAATCCACGGCGATAAGGATCACTGGATGGGCGCCCTGCCTGCCGACGCCGTCGGTCACTTCGGCATGTCCGGCACCTACCTCTGGGTCGCCGGCGACTATGCCATGGTCGCGCTCACAAACCGCGACTTTGGTGAGTGGTGCAAGCCGCTCTGGCACGATACGAATACCGCCATCTGGAACTCTTTGTAATCTTCCCGCTGTGGCGGAGCGAGCGCCTTCCACTGGGGGAAGTGGTGCGGTGGAAGGCTCCCCCGCGGGGCGGGGAGAAGTCGGGGAATTTCGTGCGAAAGGGGGCATCCTGCGCGGGAAACCGGTGCGAGCGCACGGGCAGCGGTTGCGTGAGAGCCTAGTTGTGCTTTCCCGGGCGTGAGCAGGGCTTCTGTTGCCCGCCGTCAAGGAAGGCAAGAATTTTCTCAGCAAACTCCAAATTTCACATTTGTAACATTGGTTTCACCTGCACCTTTGGCCCCAGTCTGTACCTAGGGTTGAGGTTTAGCGAATGGGGGTTGAAGTGAAAGTTGAGGGTTGTAGGGAGGGGTGTGACGCAGGAAAATTGTGAGCAGACGCATCAGACAGTTCGTTGGGGAAGACGAAGCTCGTCTTGCATCGCGCCGGGCCGGCAGGCCTCGTGCGGTGGTGATCTATGTCGAGGGAGAATCGGCTATGAATACGTGCGTTAACCCTGCGCCGGTTGAACAGCCGGCCTCCACCTCCACGTGGCCCTCCGTCAACGGCGGTGCCACCGTGGTCACCGGTGTGCTGAAGATTTCTGGGATGCCGCGCAAGCTGCGCTCGGAGATTGAACACGCCATGGATCGGTGCATCCGTACCGAGTCGGAATTTATCATTCCGGGCGATGATCCACTGACCGCTCAGTGGTGCACTCGTTGGTTCCGGGATGGGCTTTCCGTAGCGGCGCTTGCCCAGGGCGGGAGCGCCTGCGCCAACGCGGGCAGCGGTATCGGCTGCCACCAGGTGCTTACCGGCACCCGCGAGGAGCTGGACGCGCTTGATTGCGTTGTGCGCTACCTCGCGCAGCGCCAC
Source organism: Corynebacterium sp. c3Ub_189 (assembly GCF_039907195.1). NCBI lineage: Bacteria > Bacillati > Actinomycetota > Actinomycetes > Mycobacteriales > Corynebacteriaceae > Corynebacterium > Corynebacterium sp. c3Ub_189. The sequence goes on from NZ_JASBOF010000010.1 coordinate 88,467, forward strand.
GGCTTTACTGCTGCTGTGCGCCTGCCGTAGAAGGCGCGAAAGGGGTTGGACCAGCTGCTGCTGGCCAACCCCTTTGCTTCTGCCGCCGGATGGTGCGATTGGGAAAGAGCTATTCCGCTTCGGCGAAGGGATCCAGGATCTTGTCTGGCAGCTCCGCCACGGATTTCAGCACGGCCGACGGGCGGTACGGGTAGCGGGAAATTTCTCGGTCATCGGAAATGCCGGAGCGCACCAGTACCGTGCGCATGCCGGCCTCAAGGCCCGCCTTGACGTCTGTATCCATGCGGTCACCAATCATGACCGTGTGCTCCGAGTGAGCACCAATATGATTGAGCGCCGAGCGCATCATGACCGGGTTGGGCTTGCCTACATAATAAGGCTCGCGGTTGGTGGCGGCGGTAATGAGCGCGGCCACGGCGCCGGTAGCTGGAAGTACGCCCGTGGGGGCGGGGCCGGTGACATCCGGGTTGGTGGCAATAAAACGCGCACCATCGCGGATGAGGTTAATGGCGGTGGTAATCGCTTCAAAGGAGTAAGTGCGGGTCTCACCAAGCACCACGAAGTCCGGGTCATCGTTGGTGAGGATCCAGCCTGCCTCATGCATGGCGGTGGTCAGGCCGGATTCGCCCACTACGTAGGCCTTGCTGGAGCTTACCTGGCTGGAAAGAAAGTTCGCGGTAGCGGTAGCGGAGGTCCAGATGCGCTCAGCGGGAATGTCCAGTCCAGTATTGCGCAGGCGGGCAGATAGGTCCCGCGGGGTAGACATGGAGTTATTGGTCAGCACCATGTACTCGATGTCATTGTCTTTAAGTGCCTGGATAAATTTATCGGCGCCAGGGATCATCTCACCTTCTTTGATGAGCACGCCGTCCATGTCTGATAGATAAGAAATCATTGGTGATCCTCCACATACTCGGCGATATCGCCGATGGTTTCGCTGTTGAGCATCGTCTCCTCAGAAAAGCGGACCTGGAAGGCCTCTTCCGCGCGCACGGTGAGCTCCACCAAATCGAGCGACTCCACGCCGATATCCTTCAGGCGGGTCTCGCGGCCCAAGTCTTCCTCGGTCCCGGTGACCTTGTGGATGAGTGCGATGAGCTGGCTAAGGGTATCTCGTTCCGGCTCCTTATCCGGCGCACTCGCATTGAACTTTGCCTGCAATTGGGCACTGAGGTCGTTTGCCATGCCCACCAGTCTAGTATTGATCCCGTTATGGCATTGAGAAAACGTTCTTCCGTTGTGGCGCGTAGTTGGCTCAAGCGCCTGCGCCCCTCGCACCGCGCCGAGCTAGAAAAGCTCTATGGCGGATTGCATGATCCCTCTACCGAGCCGGGGCTTACCCACATCAGCGCGTCCGGCACCGTGGACCACGATGGCCTAGACATCGCCTGGTACGAAGTAGGCCAGCAGGACGCCCCGGTGACGGTGGTGTTCATTCACGGCTATTGCCTGTCCTCAGAAGCCTATTATGACCAGGCCAATTACTTGCGCGACCGCAACGCGCGCGCACTGTTGGTGGACCTGCGTGGGCATGGGCAGTCCTCCACGGTCGCCCCAGAAGAGTGCACCGTTGACGCGGCTGCCGACGACGTCCTAGCCGTCATCCGCGAGCGCGCTCCCCGCGGCAACTTGGTCATCGTGGGTCATTCCCTGGGCGGCATGGTTGCCTTGAACCTCATCCGCCGTGCGCCGGCCGAGGTGTATGAGCGCATCAAGGGCGCGTTGCTGATTTCTACTTCTATGCGTCGCTTTGCGGCCAAGGGTGTGGCCCAGATTTTGCAGTCCAAGTCCTTGCACGCGCTCTACCGCTTGTGCCTGCGCCTGCCCGGGCGCGTCGATAGTGCCCGCTTCGAAGTTGCCCGCTTTATTGCCCCGCTTTTTGCCGTGACCCTAGCCGGCTTTCCCCAGATGGAGAAGCTGCAGTTCCATGTTGCCATGCTTCTCGATACCCCCTTGGCCTCCTACTCCGGTTTCTTCGACGATCTTCTGGAGCACGCTGAGTACGGCGCCGCCGAAAGGCTGGCGAAGCTCCACGGTGAGGTAGTGGTGGGAACCGCCGATATTGTCACCCCACGTTCGCAATCCGAAGTGCTCTGTGAGAATTGGCCAGCCGCGAGTCTGCAGACGGTGGAAGGCTCCGGGCACATGGTGATCCTCGAAGACCCTGAGGCCATCTCCGCAGCCCTCGGCCGCGTCCTCGACGCGATATAGGCAGACAGCTCAAGCGAATACCTCTCGAGGCACGCAAAAGGCGCCGCGGCGGGAAGCCGGCGGCGCCTTACTTGTAACGCATTGGTGCGGTTCTAGCTCGCACCAATGCGGGGATTAGGCCTCGATGTGGGTGGTAGCGGTCGGATCATCCAGCTTGAGATCCTTGGCTGCCTTCTCCACAACGGAGCGCTCAATCTTGCCCTCGCGAGCCAGGCCATCGAGTACGGCGACGACGATGGACTCGGCATCGATGTTGAAGTAGCGGCGTGCGCCTTCGCGAGTATCGGAGAAGCCGAAGCCATCCGCACCCAAGGTGATGTAGGTACCTGGGACGTACGGGCGGATCTGCTCCTGCAGCTCGGTGGTGAAGTCAGAGACGCCAACGAACGGACCCTCGTAGCCCTTGAGCTGGGAGGTAGCAAATGCCTCGGTCGGCTCCTCACCCTTGCGCAGGGCCTCCTTGTTGCGGCGGGCACCGTCGCGGGCCAGCTCGTTCCAGGAGGTGACGGAGAAGATGGAGGCCTTGACATCGAAGTCGTCGGCAAGCAGCTGCTGCGCGCGCAGCGCCTCGTGCACGCCCACGCCGGAAGCCAAGATATTGGCAGCAATGGAGCCGCCCTCAGCGGTGTTGAAGTGGTAGATGCCCTTGTGCAGGCCCTCCACGTCCAAGTCCTCCGGCTCGGCCGGCTGGTGCACCGGCTCGTTGTAGACGGTGAGGTAGTACATGATGGCCTCATGGTCCTTGCCGTACATGCGCTCAATACCGCGGGTGACCAGGTGCGCCACCTCGTAGCCGAAGGCCGGGTCATAAGAAACCACGGCCGGGTTGGTAGCGGCCAGGACAGGGGAGTGGCCGTCCATGTGCTGCAGGCCCTCACCGGTCAGGGTGGTGCGGCCGGCGGTAGCGCCGATAATGAAGCCGCGGCCCATCTGGTCACCAGCCGCCCAGAAGGCATCGCCGGTGCGCTGGAAGCCGAACATCGAGTAGAAGATGTACAGCGGAATCATGGCCTCGCCCTGGGTGGCATAGGACGTAGCTGCCGCGGTGAAGGAGGCAGCGGCGCCGGCCTCAGAAATGCCCTCGTGCATGATCTGGCCGTCGGTAGCCTCGCGGTAGGACAGCATCAAGTCATGGTCAACCGGCACGTAGTTCTGGCCGCGTGGGTTCCAGATCTTCATGGTGGGGAACCAGGAGTCCATACCAAAGGTGCGGGCCTCGTCCGGAATGATCGGCACAACGCGCTTGCCCAGCTCCTTGTTGCGCATGATCTCCTTGAAGGTGCGCACCAGGGCCATGGTGGTGGCTACTTCCTGCTTGCCGGAGCCCTTGCGCACGGAGCGCAGCTTATCCAGCGCAGGTGCCTCAAGCGGGGTGAAGTCCTCACGGCGCTCCGGCAGGAAGCCGCCGAGCTCTTTACGACGCTCCAGCATGTACTTGATCTCCGGGGAATCCTTGCCCGGGTGGTAGTACGGCGGCAGGTACGGATCCTTCTCCAGCTCCGCATCGGAGAACGGAATCTCCTGCTTATCGCGGAAGCGCTTCAGATCATCCAGGGTCAGCTTCTTCATCTGGTGGGTAGCGTTGCGGCCCTCGAAGTTGTGGCCCAAGCCGTAGCCCTTAATGGTGTGCGCCAGGATGACGGTTGGCTTGCCGGTGCCCTTGTTCTCCAGCGCGCGAGCGTAGGCAGCGTAGACCTTGCGGTAATCGTGGCCGCCACGGCGCAGTGCCCAAATCTCATCATCGGACATGTCTTCTACCAGCTTGGCCGTGCGCTCATCGCGGCCGAAGAAGTGCTCACGCACATAGGCGCCATCATTCGCCTTAAAGGTCTGGTAGTCACCGTCGGAGGTGGTGTTCATGACGTTGACGAGGGCACCCTCGGTGTCCTTTTCCAGCAGCTTATCCCAGCCGCGGCCCCAAATAACCTTGATGACCTCCCAGCCAGCACCGCGGAAGAAAGACTCCAGCTCCTGGATGATCTGGGTATTGCCGCGAACCGGGCCGTCAAGGCGCTGCAGGTTGCAGTTGACCACGAAGGTGAGGTTATCCAGCTCGTAGAGGGATGCGATCTGCAGCAAACCGCGGGATTCTGGCTCGTCCATCTCGCCATCGCCCAAGAAAGCCCATACGTGCTGCTTGGAGGTGTCCTTGATGCCGCGGGTCTCCAGGTACTTATTAAAGCGTGCCTGGTAGATAGCGTTAATCGGGCCCAAGCCCATGGACACGGTGGGGAATTCCCAGAACCATGGCATTAGACGCGGGTGCGGGTAGGACGGCAGGCCCTCGCCCTCACCGCGGGAGACCTCTTGGCGGAAGCCGTCCAGATCCTTTTCGGTCAGGCGGCCTTCCATGTATGCGCGCGCGTACATTCCGGGGGAAGCGTGGCCTTGGAAGAAGACCTGGTCGCCGCCCGAAGGATCGTCCTTGCCCTTGAAGAAGTGGTTCAGGCCGACCTCGTATAGCGGGGCAGCGCCTGCGTAGGTGGAGATGTGGCCGCCCACGCCAATGCCCGGGCGCTGTGCGCGGTGCACCATGATGGCTGCGTTCCAGCGGATCCAGCGGCGGTAGCGCTTCTCCAGCTCCTCATCACCTGGGAACTCCGGCTCCATGGTGGTGGGGATGGTGTTGACGAAGTCCGTAGACGTCAACGACGGCACCTCAACGCGCTTCGCAGTAGCGCGCTCGAGCAGGCGCAGCATCAAGTAGCGTGCGCGCTCCGGATCGGAGTGGTCCAGCAGACCATCGAGGGAGTCCATCCACTCGCGGGTCTCTTCTGGATCATTATCGTGAAGATACGATGCAACGCCGTCGCGGATGAGGGGGAAGTTGGAGTCGCCCTGGTGGGCGTCCTTCTCGGCCATTTAAACCTCCTATTTAAGGGTCTGCACAGTTTGCCTACTAGGATACGCGCTCACAGATCCACAGTCGTTGTGAAGTCCGACTTAAGGGGACGTGCGGTACGTTACATTGCCATAACCAGTACCTTTGCAAAGTTTGTTGGGGTAAAAGAGGGTAGTTTGCTAACTCTGTGGAGCCAGCTGCGTTGGTGGCAGGGCCTGCAAAATGGGGGAATTGCGGCCCTTAGGCGGGTAAAAGGGGCCGGTGGACGTTAAAATGCTTCTATTAAGCCGCGATTTACCCGCAGGATGCGGGCGATACGCGGACCAGACATTCACTAAAATAGGAAGGAAATGCATAGTGGCTGACGCTGCAGTCAAGCTCGGAATCAAGGAAGGGCAAATCGCCCTGGAGCTTGGTTGGGACGAGGATTGCGATACCGCAATCTCTGAATCGATCGAGGCCGTGCTCGGCGATGACTTCTTGGAAGAAGAAAATGACGAGCTGTGCGATGTAGTCCTTCTTTGGTGGCGCGAAGAAGACGGCGACCTTGTGGATGGACTGGTGGACGCGAGCCGCCCGCTGGCCGATAACGGTGCAGTCTGGCTGCTTACTCCAGGTGCCGGCAAGCCGGGAACCGTAGAGCCTGGGCTCATCTCTGAGTCCGCTCAGCTGGCAGGCCTAGTGCAGACCAAGGCGGAGCGCCTAGGCGAGTGGCAAGGCTCGTGCTTGGTGCAGCGCGGCTACACCAAGAAGTAGGGCTTTACCTGCCGATTTGTGTTGCTTTAGCAACCTGCGCTACTGTTTCTAACAGCGCAAGAGCGCATGCGGCTTTAGCTCAGCTGGAAGAGCAATTGGTTTACACCCAATAGGTCGGGGGTTCGATCCCCTCAGGCCGCACAAGGTCAGAGCCCCTTTTCGAGAAAT
>NZ_JASBOF010000011.1:0-94422 GCF_039907195.1 Corynebacterium sp. c3Ub_189
TAAGTTCCGCTTCTATGAAGACCTCCTCGCTTGTTTCCGGCCTCATCGCCGGCGTCATCCTCGGCCTTATGCTGTGGCTGGGCTCTGGCATGTTCTGGCTCTTTTTGGCCGGCTTGGCTATCGGCATCGCCGCAGCCCCGCTTCTAAAGCTGGTCGCCGATCCTTCCCGTTCGCGCAAGCGCCGCGATAGTTCCTTCCGCGACTAGGTCCGCCGACTAGGTCCGCACAAGTCTCATGCAATCCACTTATAAAATGCAGGACACGTATAAAATATTTGCAGCAACCTTCCAGACAGGCTTAGTAGAAAAAGAAAGTCTTTATTAACAAGGGGAGCGCGGCGACGCGTTCCCCTCCGTCTTGAAGGAGAACGCTAGGTGTTAGCACCCTCGCGCATTGTAGGGCTCGATATAGCCCGCTCACTTGCGATTATCGGCATGATAGTTCTGCATATGGCCTCCTTGGTGTGGCATACCAAGGTCATTTTAAATGGCTTGCCCGCAGCACTATTCGCCGTTCTGGCCGGCGTCACGTTGATGCTTATTTCCCGCGATTTCACGGCGACCACGTTCCTGCGCATCGTCGCCCGCGGCTGCATAATCACACTTATCGGCCTCGCCCTGCTGCCCTTGGGTGGCGAGATCCAAATCGTCCTCGTGGTCATCGGCATCACGATGATCCTGGTGTCCTGGGTCCCGCCGCTGCGCTGGTGGTGGAAGCTCCTGCTTCTCGCCGCTGCTACCGCCGCCGCGACCATAAAATATGCGCCGCTGACCCTTCCGCAGGTCTATCCGCTGCTGGCCTATTGTGCCTATTTCCTTGCTGGCATGCTGCTCTATGAGATCTATATCCGCAGCGCCCGTGCCGCTGCCCAGTGGGTGTCCACCGCCATCGCCGCGGCCGTTGCGGCAGCCGGCTTTTACTTCCGCTTCACCCCGGATATGCCTGGCTGGTTGCGCTTTACCGGCCACACCGGCGTGCTGGGAGAGATCGTCCTATCCATCGCCGTCGCCGCCATCGTCCTCCATCTATGCCTGCTTATCGGTCGAGCGGTGCCTAAGCTGGCGTATCCCTTTGCTGCGCTGGGGGCGATGTCGCTGAGCATCTACATCCTGCATGTGCTCACCGCTTATTACTGGCAAAGTCACGTCTCCCTCCACAACACCGGGTGGGCCTGCGCGTTTATCGCCCTCTTCCTTGTCCTCGCGAGCCTATGGCGCCGCCTGATAGGGAAGGGGCCGGCCGAATGGGCCGTCGCTAAGATCATCGCCATCGCCGTTCCTGCCGGAAAGAAGGACTAATCATGCAGCACAAAATCTTCCCCGCCCTGCTTACCGCCGGCATCGTGGCATTAACCGCCGCCCCTGCCAGCGCCCTCGAACACGGCGAGCCGGCCCAAGACTCAGCGGAGTCTCGCACCGTGGCGCAGTTGAAAATCGGGCGCGTGGGCAGCTTCGGCGATTGCACCGGCACCCTCGTAGCCGCCCAGTGGGTGCTTACCGCGCGCCATTGCCTCGAGTCCGTCAACAATGAGGGCACGCAGGCCCGCATCAATGGCACCACTTACGACGCCGATTCGTGGGCGCTATCCCCGCTTTCCGACGCCGCCCTTCTCCACCTCACCACCCCCGTCACCGACACCACCCCGGCCGAGATTTCCACTCAGGTGCCAGAACCTGGCCAGCGCGGCACGCTTTATGGCTGGAGCAGCAGTTCCTCCATGGCGCGCCGCGGCCAGCTGCCGCAGGCGGAGATGGAAGTGGCTGAGCTCCTCGGCGCCGGCCCTGCTGGCCCCGCCAGCTCCACCGAACCAGGTGCTGCAGACGCCTCCGAGGTTGCCGCCGAGGACGCCGCTGGCGGAGAAAGCATTCCCGCGGCCGAGGCCATGCCGGGGCTCAGCGCACCAGAGGGGACAGAAAGCGTACCGGCCGGCGAAGCGATGCCGCTGATTGAAAGCGCGATCCTCGATGTGCACTCCACCGGCCGCGCAGGCATGCAGGGCGGCGACTCCGGCGGGCCTTTCTTCGTAGACGGAAAGCTTGCCGGCTTGGCCACCGCGGGAACGGCGAATGGGGATCCGGACTTGCCCTCGCCAAGCGCGGCAATCACCACGCTGGCCGGCACCAAGGACTGGATAGAAGGCGTGGTGAGCGGCCGCGATAAGGAAGCAATCCTTACCGCAGAGACCACCCCTGAACCGCCGAAAACCCCGCAGACCAGTGCAGATCGTGCGGGGATTTATGGGGGCATAGCCGCCCTCGGCCTGATCGCCGCCGCGGTGCTGGCGCGGATTCCCCGCCTGCGCAACCGCGGCCGCAAAGGCTAGAAAATCTCGATGCGTCCGCCCAGGGACTCGGATTGGCGCAGCTGTGCCACCCACTTCGGGCCGCCTGGGTGCAGGCGCAGCACCGGGCGGGAAGAAATCTTGACCGGGGAGACCGATTCCTTGCGCGCGCCGGAGCGGGCATCGATGCGGGTGCGGGCGCGGTAGCCGGCGTCGGTAAGCTCAGCGATGGAAGGCTCAGGGGAGTCGAGCTTCTCGCGGGCGTCGTGCAGCAAGTCCAAGGCCTCGTCCAATGCCTCCACCAACGCCGGCGCATTGGTCTCGCACATCTGCTGCACCAGCTCCGGGTGCGTACCGGCCACGCGCGTGGCGTCCTTGAAAGAACCGGCAGACAGGGACTGCGCCAGGATTCCGCCGTTATCGCCCACCACGGCGAGGATCTCCGCAAAGACGTGTGGCAGGTGGGAAATGCGCGCCACCGCGGCATCGTGATTAGCCACGCGGATAGGCACCGCCTCTGCGTGCACCATCTGGGTCATGCGCACGACCTCGGTAAAGGTCTCAATCCACTGCTTCGGAATCTTTTCCCCGCGCGCCTCACACTCGGCGGCATAGTCATAGGTAATGCCCCACGCCGCGCGGCGGAACAGGTCCTTCTGCGAGTTATCCCAACCGGACTTGGAGGTGCCCGCCATCGGGTGCCCGCCCACGTAGCGCGATTCCATGCCGCGTTCGAGGACCTGCTGGCGTACCGCAGTCTTTACGGAAACCACATCTGTAATGCCGCAGTTAGGCGCGTGCTCCTGGATGGCATCGAGGACCTCGCCCACCGCGGTCATGGGAACAGCGATGACGATGAGCGCATCTTCGGCTTCCGCGCGGGTCAAAATAGCGGGTAGATCATCGGTGACGTCAAAGCCCTGCTTTACTGCAGTGCGGGCGCCGGATGTGGAGTGGTTATATCCAAAAACGGGGTGTTTATATCCGGCTAGATCGCGCAGCAAAGAGCCGCCGATGAGGCCGAGACCGATTATGCAGATAGGGCGTTGAACATCTTGAGAACTCACGGTGACAATTGTGGCACAACACGACTAATCTCACGAGGTATGAGCAACGAAAATTACTCCTTCGCGGTAACCGTCGCCCGCAACGCAGGCCAATGGCTGGTGCGCAGCTTCAACGATGACTTTGAGGATCCGCAGACCTCCATCAATGCGGTGCGCAGCCTGCGTTCCGAGGGTGCTGCGTTCGCGCTGCTGTGCGTGGAGGATGCCTATTTTATTGCCGTGCGCCCAGTGCCGGGCGGGGTGAAGATGCTCATCTCGGATGCTACCTATGGCGTAGACGATGACTTCGCCGCCGATTTCATGGATATCAACGACCATGAAATCCCGGATGTGGACCCCGAAGAGGCCGATCCTTATGGCGAGGGCGATTTCGATATCTTCGCCGACCTTGGCCTGTCCGAGGACCAGGTGGGCTACATCATCGACAATGATGAGGACTGGCCTTCCGATATGTTGCTGCGCATCGCCGGCGAGCTCGGCTTTGGTGATGAGTTGGAAGACGTCATTGTTAACGCCTGAGCTCTTGCTGCGCGCTGAGGCTCGGATGCGCCGCGCCCTCGACGTCGCCAAGCGTACGCCGGCCGGCGACGTCCCCGTGGGTGCGGTGCTTTACGACGCCACCGGAACCGAACTTGCCACCGGCGTCAACCGCCGCGAAGAGCTTGCGGACCCGACCGCCCACGCCGAGGTCGAGGCCATTCGCCAGGCCGTTCGCGTGCACGGCGATGGCTGGCGGCTTTCCGGCTGCGAACTCGTCGTCACCCTAGAACCCTGCGCCATGTGCGCCGGCGCCTTGCAAGCTGCCCGTGTTTCTTCCGTGGTCTTTGGCGCCTTCGAGCCCAAGACCGGCGCGTGCGGCTCGCTTATCGATGTCCTGCGTGCCCCCACCGCCCCCTTTACCCCGCAGGTCCGCGGCGGCGTGCTCGAAGACGAATGCGCTGGGTTGCTCCGAAACTTCTTCGACGGCCTGCGCTAAACGTGCGTACACTGGTTGTCATACAACAACCGTCTACTCAAAGGAGTGAACATGGGCGATTTGGAAAACAAGAAGGATGGCCTTGTAGGCAAGGCAAAGGAAGCCTACGGCGAAGCTACCGACAACAAGGACGTAGCTAACGAGGGCAAGGCCGACCAGGTCACCTCCGAGGCTAAGGACAAGCTGTCTGACGCTGCCGAAGGCATCAAGGACAAGGCCAACGAGGTTATCGGTGGCCTGAAGGACGACTAATCCTCGTCCCCGTTTCTCATATCGCTGCGCTGGCACCCCGCCGGCGCAGCGATTTTGTCGCTCGGGCCCACTCCCGTAATCTGGAACGCGGTGGCGTGTCCGAGCGGCCGAAGGTGATCGCCTCGAAAGCGATTGTTGGGTAACCCCCAACCGCGGGTTCAAATCCCGCCGCCACCGCACCGGGATCCCGGCCTGTTTGCGCAGGTCGGGATTTTGTTTTGCCCATTTTTCCGGCAGGCGCGGGGAATCCGGCTGGCTGGCCGCCAGCTGTGAAAACTGGGACGCAGGTGGCTTCGTGATAGGGGATTGTGGGGTAAGGCCACTACACTAGGGCAAAGTTCAACCCGTCCCCCACGCGAATGCGAAGGTACATCTACCCGTGGCTAAACTGCTTTATCGTCTTGGGCGCTGGTCTTTCCTCCATAAGTGGAAGGTCATCGTGGCATGGCTGCTGCTGCTCGCCGCCGTCGGCGGTGCCGCCGCCTTGCTGATGAAACCGATGACGAGCGAGTTCTCCATCAAGGGAACCCCGTCCATCGACGCCACCTACAAGACCATGGACCTCTTCCCAGAGGGCGGCAATCCTGCCAACTCGCCCTCGGTCAACGTGGTCTTCAAGGCCCCAGACGGCCAGAAGCTTTCTGATCCCGCAAACCGCGAGGCCATCGACGCCACCATCTCCTACCTCGAGGACAACCTAGAGATGGGCGATACCACGCGCTTTGGCAACCCGCTTGAGGTCTCGCCTCGATTGCAGGATCAGGTCATCCACCAGTTCACGGACATGGGGCTGCCGGAAGCATCCGCCCGCGCGGACGCGGACAACCTCGCCATGGTCAATGATGAGGAGACCATTGCCTATACCACCTTCAATTTCGACGCCGAGTCGCCCTATAGCGTGGAGCAGGCCGATAAAGACACCGTTACCGAGGCAATGAATATTGCCCGCGACCGCGGCCTCACGGTAGAAGGCAATGGTGCCGGCTTCGGCGATGAAATCGCGGTCAATTCCACCTCTGAGATCATCGGCCTCGGCGTTGCCTTTATCGTGCTCATCTTTACCTTCGGCTCCCTGGTGGCCTCGGGTATGCCTTTGGTGTCCGCCGTCATCGGCGTGGGACTAGGCGCGCTGGGCATGTTCATTGCCACCCACTGGATTGAGCTCAATAATATGACCCCGGTCCTGGCCATCATGATTGGCCTTGCCGTGGGCATTGACTATGCGCTGTTTATCCTGTCGCGCTACCGCGCCGAGCGTCGCCGCATGGACGGGCCAGATGCCGCAGGCATGGCGGTGGGCACGGCTGGCTCCTCCGTGGTCTTTGCCGGCGCGACCGTCTTTACTGCGCTTTTTGCGCTTCTCATTGCGCGCATTGGCTTCCTGACGGCAATGGGCTTGGCCGCCGCCGGCACCGTCGCCATCGCCGTATTGGTGTCGCTTACGCTCATCCCCGCGATGCTGGGCGTGCTGGGGGATAAGGCCTTCAATGGCCGCATCCCCGGCGTGGCCGGCAACCCGACCCGCAAGGGCAAGCGCCGCCGTGGTCCCACCATGGGCAACCGCTGGGTGCGCCTGGTCCAGAAGGTCCCCGGCCTGGCCATGGCGCTGGTTGTCCTCTCCCTGGGCGCGATGACCGCGCCGGTGCTCGACATGGAACTCGCCCTTCCGGCCGATACCACCTCCAATCCCGATACCACCCAGCGCAAGGCCGCCGACCTCATGTCCGAGGGCTTCGGCCCCGGCGTCAACGGCCCCTTCCTCGCCGTGGTTGATGCCCACACGGTCAACGCGGAGGCCGGCGCCCTCGCCCCGCTTGTCGACGCCCAATCTCAGCCCGAACCAGCCCCCGCGCCCGCCCCCGCACCAGATGCGGAGGCCGCGCCCGAGGGCGCTGCACCAGAGGATGTTGCGCCGGAGGACGCAGCCCCTGAGCAGCCGCAGCCGGACCAGCCCGCGGCCGAGGCCGAGCCGGAGATTGCCCCGGCCGCCGAGGTAGTAGACACCTCCGCAGACGCTGCGGACAATTCCTCGCCGGAGGATAAGGCCGCGCTCGCGTCCTTCCTATACACCGCGGACCAGCTTAAGGGGCTGGGCGGCGTGAAGCACGCGCAGATTGTTGGCCTGAGTAAGGACCAGCGCGCCGCGCAGATCATGGTCACCCCAGAAACCGCGCCGACGGACGCCGCGACGGTCAACGTCGCGCACGCGCTGCGCTCGGCCACCAGCGAGATCGAAGACGCCACCGGCACCGACATCGGCCTGACCGGCTTAACCGCCGTGCAGCTCGATATCACCGAGCGCCTCGAGGAAGCCATGGCGCCGTACCTGGCCATCGTCGTGGGCCTGGCCATCGTGCTACTGCTGTTGGTCTTCCGCTCCATCCTGGTGCCGCTGGTTGCGGGCCTGGGCTTCCTGCTGTCCGTCGGCGGCGCCTTCGGCCTGACCGTGCTGGTCTGGCAGGAAGGCCTGTGGAACCTAGTTCCCGCGCCGGGCCCGCTGATTTCCTTTATGCCCATCTTCCTCATCGGCGTGACCTTCGGCCTAGCGATGGACTACCAGGTCTTCCTGGTCACCCGCATGCGCGAGCATATCTCGCGGCATCCGGAGGGCACCGGTGGGCGATATAGCGCCGTCGACGAGGCCACCATCACCGGCTTTACCCAAGGCGCCCGCGTGGTCACGGCCGCGGCCATCATTATGATTTCGGTCTTCGTGGCCTTTATTAACCAGCCCCTGCCCTTCATCCAGATTTTCGGCTTTGCCTTGGCCGCCGGCGTGCTTTTCGACGCCTTCTTTATCCGCATGACCCTCGTCCCCGCCACCATGTTCCTCATGGGCCGCGCGACGTGGTGGATGCCGAAGTGGTTGGCGAAGATTCTGCCCACCCTGGACATCGAAGGCACCGCCCTGGAAGAAGAATGGGAAGCTAAACACGCCACCACGGCCCCAACCCCTAGCCCTGCAGACAAGGAAGAAGAGTAAAGATGGACTTGAGCTTCGACGTCGGCAAGCGCCTGCCCGAAGGCCCCGGCAAGCACGGCCGCAGCGGTGTCATCCACACTCCGCACGGTGATATTCGCACCCCGGCCTTCATCCCAGTAGCCACCAAAGCCACGGTCAAGACGCTTACCCCGGAACAAATTCGCTCCACTGGTGCGCAGGCCATCTTGTCGAATGCGTACCACCTCTACCTGCAGCCGGGCCACGACATCGTGGACGAGGCCGGCGGCGTGGCCGAGTTTGAAAACTGGCATGGCCCGACCTATACCGACTCCGGCGGATTCCAGGTCATGTCCCTGGGCGTGGGCTTCAAAAAGGTCCTTGCGATGGACGTTGCGGATCTCAGCGATAAGGACATCCGCGCCGCCAAGAAGGAACGCATGGCGCAGGTGGACGAGGATGGCGTGGATTTTAAATCCGTCATCGACGGCTCCAAGCACCGCTTTACCCCCGAGAAGTCCATGCAGATCCAGCACGGGCTGGGCGCAGACATCATGTTTGCCTTCGACGAACTGACCACGCTGGTTGATACGCGCACCTACCAGGAGGAATCCGTCGCGCGCACGCACCGCTGGGCTAAACGCTGCCTGGATGAGCACGATCGCCTCACCCGCGAGCGCGCCCACCGCCCGAAGCAGTCGCTGTGGGGTGTTGTCCAAGGCGCGCAGTACGAGGACCTGCGCCGCCAGGCCACCCGCGGCCTGCTCGACCTCGACCGCGCCGCCCGCGAGGACGGCAAGCGTGGCTTCGGCGGCTTCGGCATCGGCGGCGCGCTGGAAAAGGAAAACCTGGGCACCATCGTCGGCTGGGTCTGCGATGAGCTACCCGAGGACAAGCCGCGCCACCTGCTCGGCATCTCCGAGCCGGACGATATCTTCACCGCCGTCGAGGCGGGCGCCGATACCTTCGACTGCGTGGCTCCCACCCGCCTGGCGCGCCGCGGCGGCGTCTACACCCTTGACGGCCGCATGAACCTTACCAATGCGCGCTTCAAGCGGGACTTTGCCGGCGTTGACGAGGAATTCGGCGGCTACGTATCCGAGAATTACTCCCGCGCCTACCTGCACCACCTGCTCAAGGCGAAGGAATTCCTCGCCGGCACGCTGTGCACCATCCACAACGTGGAGTTCATGATTCGCCTGGTGGATAATATCCGCGCCGCCATCGACGGCGGCTACTACGAGGCCTACCGCGATGAATTCCTCGGCCGGTACTACGCCGGCAAGTAGTCCTCGCGCTTCTTTACCCACTTAATGACCGCGGCCGTCACCGGCAGCATGACGGCCTCCATCAGGGTCTTCCATACGAAGCCCACGATGACGTAATTGATGAACCCGCCCACGGTGTCTACGCCGATAACCGGCGCGGCGATGGCGCAAAAGAGCAGCGTATCGCCGAACTCGCCCACCACTGTGGAGGCGATAAGGCGCGCAAAGAGGCCCTTTTCGCCGGAGCGCTTCTTCATCGCGGTTAGCGTCCAGGCATTCAGCAACTGGCCCACCAGGTAGCCGGCCAGCGAGGCGGCCAGGATCTGCGGCATCAGGCCGAGCGTGGCGGCGAAGGCCTCCTGGCCCTCGTAGAAATCGGCCGCCGGCAGCCAGATGGCGATATAGAAGCACACGGCCGCCAGAATTGCCATCGCGAAGCCGATATAGACCGCGCGCCGGGTGGACTTGAAGCCGTAGCACTCGGAGAGCACATCGCCGACAATATAGGCCAGCGGGAAGAGGAAGAAGGCGCCGTCGGTAACCAGCGGGCCGAGCTGCACGCCCTTAGTGGCGTTGATATTAGAAATCAGGAAGGTCACCACAAATACGGTGACCAGCCAGGGGTAGAGGGTGGAGCGGACGGGAATGAAGCGCACCTCAGCGCCGTTCGATTTTTCCATGCCCGCCATTGTGCCAGCCCGTA
Source organism: Corynebacterium sp. c3Ub_189 (assembly GCF_039907195.1). Classification (NCBI taxonomy): domain Bacteria; kingdom Bacillati; phylum Actinomycetota; class Actinomycetes; order Mycobacteriales; family Corynebacteriaceae; genus Corynebacterium; species Corynebacterium sp. c3Ub_189. Next base: position 9,489 of record NZ_JASBOF010000011.1, read on the forward strand.
GACTGTGGGCATGAATTCCGCGACCACCGGCGCCGGCCGTTACGCTCCAAGCCCGTCGGGCGATCTGCACTTTGGCAACCTCCGCACGGCGTTTCTGGCGTGGCTTTTCGCCCGGTCGACGGGCAGGCGCTTTGTGGTGCGCGTGGAGGACATCGATAAGCAGCGCTCCTCCCAGGAGTCGGCCGAGCGCCAGCTGGCGGATCTGCGCGCGCTCGGGCTGGACTGGGACGGTGAGGTCATCTACCAGCACGACCGCGACGCCGCCTATGAACAGGCTCTGGCCCAGCTGCCCACCTACGAGTGCTATTGCTCCCGCAAGGATATCCGTGAGGCCTCCCGCGCCCCGCACGCCATTCCCGGCCAGTACCCGGGCACCTGCCGCAACCTCACCGAAGACCAGCGCGCGGTCAAGCGTGCCGAGCTTGCGGCCCAGAATCGCCAGCCTGCTCTTCGCCTGCTTGCCGACGCCCCCACATTCACCATCCACGACGCCCTCCACGGCACCTATACGGGCGACGTGGATGACTTCATCCTGCGCCGCGGCGGCCAAGACACCGGCTGGGCCTATAACTTGGCTGTCGTCGTCGACGATGCCTATCAAGGCATCGACCAAGTGGTCCGCGGCGATGATCTGCTCTCCTCCGCGCCGCGCCAGGCCTACCTCGCCTCGCTGCTCGGCATCGAACCGCCGGAGTATATCCACGTCCCGCTCGTGCTCAATGCATCCGGCGAGCGTTTGGCTAAGCGCGATGGGGCGGTGACCATGCGGGAGATGGGGGAGGAGGGGGACGTCGTCAAGCAGCTGGCGGCCTCGCTGGGGTACAAGGCTCACAGCGCCGCGGATCTGCTCGCGCAATTCGCGCCCGATCGACTCAGCCCTGAGCCTTATATCTGGCGCGGGTAAAATCTGAGCCCATGGAAGTTCTACTGGTGCTCATTGGGCTCATGCTGCTGACCGTGTTCGTCGTCGCCATCGGTGACAAGATTGGGCTGCCGTGGCCGGCCCTGCTGACGATCATCACCGCCTGCGCGGTCTTCGTGCCCAGCCTGCCCCAGTTCGAGCCGCCCACCGAGCTCATCCTGCCCATCTTCCTGCCGCCGCTGCTGTGGGCGCTGGCCCGGCGCACCTCGTGGGGTGTTATCCGCGAGCAATGGGTGACCATCTTGAGCCTGTCCGTGCTGCTGGTGGTCGCCACCACGCTGGCCGTAGGTTTTACGGCCTATGCCTTCCTGCCCGGCATCAGCCTGGCCGCAGCCATCCTCATCGGTGCGGCCATCGCCCCGCCGGACCCCGTCGCCGTTGACGCCGTGGCCGAGCCCGCCGGCATCCCGCGCCGCATCATTACCACCTTGCAGACCGAGGGCCTGTTTAATGACGCCGCCTCCATCGTCGCCTTCAACCTCGCGCTGACGGCCGTGACCCAAGGCGATGAGCTCTCCTTCGGTGGCGGCGTGCTCAACTTCTTCTACTCCGCATTCGTCGCGGGCGGCCTCGGCTGGGGCGTCGGCCGGCTGGTGGCGCTGTTTATCACCCACGTCCACGACGTCACCGCGCGCAACGCGTTGACTTGGGTGACGCCGTTTGCGGTCTACCTCATCTCGGAGGAACTCGGCGCCTCCGGCGTTATCGCCGTGGTCATAGCGGCCGTGGAGCTTAATTCCCGTGCCGATATCCAGGCCGAGGACCGCCTGTCCGGCCAGGCCTTCTGGGAGACCATCGAGCTGCTCTTTACCGGCGTGGCCTTCGGGCTCATTGGCCTGACGGTCAATACCGCCATCGGCGAAGTGGGCTCGGACCTGTGGCACTCCGTGGTGGTGGGCGTCATCTTGTCCCTTGTGGCCTTCGTCGTCCGCTTGGTGTGGATGTACATCTATTACCGCATCAACGTCTCCCGCGGCCGCCCGCGCGTGGCGCCGCTGCGCCTGCAGGAGGTGCTGCTGATGACGTGGTCCGGCATGCGCGGCCTCGTCACCCTGGCGCTGGTTTTGTCCATCCCGGCCGGCGTGTTCAGCTTCCACCACGAGCTTGCCGTCATCGCGCTGACCGTCTTGCTGGTCACGATGGTGGTGCCCGGCCTGCTGCTGCCATGGCTGATGGAGCGCCTCGACCTTACGGAAGCCTCCCAGATTGCCAGCGATAAGATGCGCGCCGCCGTGGTGAGTCGCGCGCGTGCGGCCAGCATCGAGGCCCTGTCGCACTTCCGGCCGGACGGCCACATTACTGCCGACGCCGAAAAGGTCGACCCCGAAATTTCCGCCAACGTTATCAAGTGGTTCGAGGACCGGCTGGGCGATGGCGAGGATGTCTCCGATGATTCCCGCGTACAGCGCGCCTGGCAGGCCCGCCACGTGGCGTTGGAGGCCCGCCGGACTGCCCTGGCGGCCGCACAGGAGGAGCTGCTGCGCATGCGCGGCTACCGGGCCTATAATCCGGCCATCGTGGATGAGGTGCTCGAGGAAATTGACCGCATGGTCTTGGGCACCAAGCGCCACTAGGCTGGGCGGCATGGATCCCTTCGATTATGCGCAGCTTGAGGACGCGCTGGATTACCTCTACGACTTCCTTGACCAGGACCTAGCGGACCGCGTGCGCGCCGAGCGCGAATATGTTCCGGCCGGGCTGGAGGGCCTGCTTGCCGACGACTCCCTCGACGACTATGTCTGGCTCTGGATCAAGGACCCAGGCCCGAATGGCTTCCGGCAATACCTGCGCGATGGGGGCTATTCCGAGGCCGAGGTCTCCCAGGCTTTCCTCTGGGCGCGCACCGAGTGGGGGATGAATACGCCGCCGCACGTCGCGTGGCTGAAGGCGGATGGCTACGAGCCGCCGGTCATCGATTAGGGGTAGCGGCGTCGGCAAGCGCGGTCGCGCGCCCGTATACAACAAAAATCCCGGCTCCGTGCGGTGAAGCAGGAGCCGGGATTTCCTTTGGCGGAGGATGTGGGATTTGAACCCACGAGGGGCGTGAACCCCGCACGCGTTCCAGGCGTGTGACATAGGCCGCTAGTCGAATCCTCCGAGAAGAAACATTAGCAGCCGTGGCAATTATTTTACCAATCGCCAGGTCAGGGCCTATTTCTGGCGATCTAATGCCGTTTGTGTCGGATGGTCCTTGGGTTGCGCGCCGGTGGGCGGTGGTAGCCCGTGCGGCCGGAGGCCCATTTGGCTAAACCGGCGCGCGGGCGTTAAAGTATGGGGCAGGATTCCGCGTGGCGTCCATCCTCTGAACTCCCCCAGGGCAGGAATGCAGCAAGGGTCAGGAGGCTCTGGCGGGTGCGCGGGGTCCCCTTTTTGTATGGCGTGCGTTACTATTGGGGGCTAAAAGTCGCCCTATACATGGAAGGTAGACATACGCATGTCGCTTCTTACTTTGGAATCGTCCGAACTCGCGGAGCTCGCCGCCCAGGTCCGTAAAGACTACGAGGACCTTAAGGCTAAGGGCCTGAAATTAGATCTGACCCGCGGAAAGCCGGCCAAGGCACAGCTGGACCTCTCCAATGATTTGCTGGCGCTGCCCGGCCTAGGCCATTACACCGACGCGGCCGGAAACGACCTGCGTAACTACGGCAACCAAAAGGGCATCAAAGAACTGCGCGATATCTGGGGCAAGCTGACCAACATGGACCCAGAGCTGCTGGTTGCCGCAGACTCGTCCTCGCTGAACATCATGTTCGACCTGATTTCTTGGGCGTTTCTCTTCGGCACCAATGATTCCGCACGGCCGTGGAGCAAAGAAGAAAAGCTTAAGTGGATCTGCCCGGTGCCGGGCTACGACCGTCACTTTGCCATCACGGAGCAATTCGGCTTCGAGCTGGTCACGGTGCCAATGGAGGAGGACGGGCCGGATGTAGAGGCCGTCGAAAAGCTGGTGGCGGATCCGGCAGTCAAGGGCATGTGGGTAGTGCCGATGTTCGCTAACCCCACCGGCGCCGTGATTTCTGAAGACAAGGCCCGCCGCCTCGCCCGCATGGAGGCCGGCGCGCCGGACTTCCGCATCGTGTGGGATAACGCCTACGCCGTGCACACCCTGACCGAGGACTTCCCGGAAATCCTGCCGATTCTGGATATCGCTGCGGAAGAAGGCAACCCGAATCGCTTTTGGGCCATGTCTTCTACCTCGAAGATCACCTTCGCGGGCGCGGGCGTGGGCTTCTTCGGCACCTCGGAGGACAACCTCGAGTGGTACCTAGAGCACGCTGGCATCCGCGGCATCGGCCCCAATAAGATTAACCAGCTGGCGCACCACGAGTTCTTCGGCTCCGCCGAGGGCGTGCGCGCGGTGATGCGCCGCCACGCAGCGCTGATTAAGCCCAAGTTCGATGCCGTGCTGCGCATCCTGGACAAGCGCCTCGGCGAGTACGAGGTGGCGCAGTGGACCAACCCGAAGGGCGGCTACTTCATCTCCCTCGACGTCGTCGACGGCACCGCCAACCGCGTCTGGGAGCTCGCGCGCGATGCCGGCATCCTGCTCACCCAGGCCGGATCCGCCTACCCTTATGGCCAGGACGACAATGACCGCAATATCCGCCTCGCCCCAACCCTGCCGCCGCAGGAAGAGGTCGAGGCCGCGATGGACGGCGTCGCCACCTGCGTCCTGCTCGCCGCCGTGGAGAAGCTGGGAGCCTAAAATCAACGCCGACGAGTCTGCCCTGTGGCTGAGCGAGATTATCCCGGCGCCGCTGGAGTTCCGCTACGTCGATAAGCGCCGGCTGGGCCTTGCCTCGCTTGCCGACGCCCAATCGCTCGCCCTCACCACCACCTTCAACACCACCGACACCGGCCTGCAAAACCAGGACGACGGCACCGATGTGCGCTGCGAGCTGCTCACGGTGGCGCGCACCGGGCAGCCCGAGGTGGCCGCCGCCATCAACGCCGCGGCTGACACCTTCGAAAAGGCCGACGGCCTGCTGCCGGCGCAGCCGGGCGTGATGCTGCCGTCCATCCTCGATGTCCCAGATATCACCGTGCACCACGGCCTGTTCATTGCGCCGTACCTGTGGGGCGGGCAGACCCCGCAGTTTCGCGAAGAGGGCCGCCTGACCCTCATCTTGCAGTTGGTCATGCTGACGGATTCGGAATATGCGTTTGGGGTAGAAGAGGGCGTCGGCAAGCTGCAGGCGGCGGTGGCCGAGCAGGGCATTGACCTGCTGGACTGGTCGCGCGAGGGTTAGCCGGTAAACTGGCTAACCGTGGCTTTATACCGGAAATATCGTCCAGCAACGTTCGCGGAGGTCGTGGGCCAAGAGCAGGTCACCACGCCGCTATCCGCCGCCCTTGATGCAGGGCGCATCAACCACGCCTACCTCTTTTCCGGCCCGCGCGGCTGCGGCAAGACCTCCTCGGCGCGGATTATGGCCCGCTCGCTCAACTGCGAGCACGGGCCGACCTCGACGCCGTGCGGCAAATGCGATTCCTGCGTCTCCCTCGCCCCCGGCGGGCCCGGCAACCTGGACGTGACGGAGCTCGACGCCGCCTCGCACAACGGCGTGGAGGACATGCGCGAGCTGCGCGACCGCGCCTACTACGCGCCGGCCGAATCGCGCTACCGCATCTTCATCATTGACGAGGCGCATATGATCTCGCCCTCCGGTGCGAACGCGCTGCTCAAGGTGGTGGAGGAGCCGCCCGAGCACGTCATTTTCATCTTCGCGACCACGGAGCCGGAGAAGATCATCGGCACCATTCGCTCGCGTACCCACCACTATCCCTTCCGCCTGCTGACCCCGCCGGCCATGAAGGGCCTGCTGCAGCGCACCGTTGCGGCCGAAGGCGTGCATGTCGAAGACGCCGTGTACCCCATGGTCATTGAGGCGGGCGGCGGTTCCCCGCGCGATACTTTGTCTCTGCTGGACCAGCTGCTGGCCGGCGCCGGGCCCGATGGCCTGACCTATGACCTTGCCCGGCCGCTTTTGGGTGTCACCGATGTCTCGCTGCTTGACGACGCCATCGAAACCCTCGCCAACCAAGACAAACCCGGCCTCTTCGCGATGGTCGACCACGTCATCGAGGCCGGCCACGACCCGCGCCGCTTCGCCGTCGATTTGCTTGACCGTTTGCGCGATTTGATGATCCTGCAGGCCGTGCCCGGCGCCATCGAGGCCGGACTCGTCTCCGCGCCTACCGACCGCGCCTCCGTGCTCACCGCCCAGGCGCAGCGCTTTTCCGGCCCGCAGCTGACTTACCTGGCCTCCACGGTCAACGACCGCATCAGCGACCTCACCGGTGCGACTTCGCCGCGCCTGCTGCTAGAAATCATGTGCGCGCATCTGCTTATCGGGTCCACCGGTCCGGCTGCTTCCGCGCCAGCACCCGCAGCGGCTACCGCCCCCGCTGCCAACGCTTCCGCGGTCTCGCCCGCGCCAGCTGGCCCAGCGACCCCGGGCGGTGCTCCCGCAGCCAACTCTGCCGTCGCCGGTGCTCAAGACCCCCAGTCCGCCGCGGCCGCCATCATCGCTCGCCGCCGCGCCAAGTCCCAGGAGCAGCAGACCTCTGCCCCTTCTTCTGCTCCAACCTCTGCACCGGCCGCTCAGCCGCAGGCCCCGTCCCAACCGGAATCCCAACCGGAATCGCAACCGGATGCGCAGCCGAAGGCGCAACCCGAGCAGCCGGCAGCCGCCGAGGCGCACAGCACGCAGAAGCCTCAGAACCAAGAGCCGCAGCCGAAACCGCAGCAGCAAGAGGCTGGGGACCCGTGGCAGCGTGAGCGGAAAATCCCGCAGGCAGAGGTGCCCGAGCAGCAATCGGCGCAGTCGGCGCAGAGCGAGGCGCCGCACTCAGCGCCGACTCAGGAGAAGCATCGCGAGCCACTAGAGAAGCCCGTACCGTCCCGCGCGGAGGAATCTGCCCAGGAAACCAAGCCGGAGTCTGGGGCGGAGTCTGGCGCAGAGAAGGCGTCGGAAATGGCGCAGCCGCAGGCGGCGGAGGAGCCGGCGGGCGACTTCGCAGAGGCCGTGAGGGAGAAATGGGTGGCGTTGAGGGGGAGCGTCGGAAAGCGGAATAAGGTGGCCGAAATTATGCTGGCCGAAGCCCGCGTGCTTGGCTTCCGCGATGGCACCCTGACGCTGGGACACACCACCGGCGCGCTGGCCGAGCGCATCAACGCGCCCGCCAATAACGCCGTCATCGTGGAGGTGCTCAAGGAGGAGTTCCAGCGCGATGTGGCCGTGACCTGTGTGGTGGGCACCGACCCGAAGACCGCCGGTTTCGATGCCCCGCGGCCGCCGCAGCGCAAAGAAGCGTGGAAGCCTAATCCGCCGGCGCGCGAGCCTGCCGACGACCAGGAGGCGGAGAGTAAACCGGAAAGCGCGCCCGGGTGGCGCTCGCGCATCGCACGGGCGACGCAGGCTGCCAAGCAGCGCGATGAATCACAGTTCAGCAACGGCGTGCCGCTGCCGCCCGAGCCTGAGCCGGACTTTGCCGCTCCGCCCGAGGAGCCGCCGGCCTACACCCGCGACGACGAAGAGCGCGACATGATGGAGGCCGCGCAGTCGACCGGCGAGATGGATCATCGCAGCGCTACCGAGGTAGCTATGGAGCTGCTGGAGCGCGAGCTGGGCGCCCGGCGTGCCTAACCCAGCGAGCACGGTACACTCGGGCGGTAGCGAAATTTACAGTTGAATTAGAAAGGAAACAACATGGCTGACCAAGACCCAATGCAGCAGGCAAATGACATGAACGACCTCATCGCGCAGGCCGCGCAGGTGCAGGCAGACCTGCAGAAGGCGCAGGAAGAAATCCTCGCCACCAACGTCGAGGGCCAGGCAGGCAATGGCCTGGTTAAGGTGACCATGACCGGCGGCGCCGAGCTCGTGGACCTGCAGATCGATAAGTCCGTCGTGGACCCAGAGGACGTCGATACCCTGCAGGATCTGGTCATGGGCGCGTTCAAGGAGGCCCACGCTGCGGCCGGCCGCCTGGCACAGGAAAAGATTGGCCCGCTGTCCCAGGGCATGGGCGGCCAGGGTGGTCCGTCTTTTGAGGATGTCTTCGGCGGCAACCAGTAGCCCGCGCGATACGATAAAAGGCCGTTGCCCCGGGTGGGGCCGCGGCCTTTTGCTGATTTGGGAGTAATTGATGTTTGAAGGACCTCTGCAAGACCTCATCGACGAGTTTTCGCGCCTGCCGGGCATCGGCCCGAAGTCGGCGCAGCGCATCGCGTTTCACGTTTTGCACATGGAACCCGAGGACATCGAGCGGCTGCAGAACGCATTGGGCGCGGTGCGCGATGGCGTGACCTTCTGCCGCATCTGCTGCAATATTTCCCGCGAGGATGTCTGCCGCATCTGCATTAATTCGCAGCGCGACGCCTCGACCATATGCGTGGTGGAGGAGCCGAAGGATATCCAGGTCATCGAGCGCACCGGCGAGTATGAGGGCCGTTACCACGTCTTGGGTGGCGCGCTGGATCCGCTGGCGAATGTGGGCCCGCGCGATTTGAATATTTCCACGCTGCTGCAGCGCCTGGGCGGCGTGCTGCCGGATCGCGAGCTGGCGGATTCCACCCCTGAAGCCCCGCTTTACGACGCCACCCCCACCATCCACGAAGTTATTCTCGCCACCGACCCCAATACCGAGGGCGAGGCCACCGCCGCATACCTGGTGCGGTTGCTGCGTGACTTCCCTGATTTGAAGATCACCAGATTGGCCTCCGGCATGCCGCTCGGAGGCGATCTGGAGTTCGTGGACGAGCTCACCTTGTCCCGCGCGCTCTCTGGCCGCCTGACCATTTAACGCGGGGAATCCGCAAGCGCGGGCTAGGGGACGGCGGCCGTGGGCCCGGTTCGCGCGCGGCCGGTGAACACCGGCGGGCCGTGCGCTCTGCTGGCCGTCCCGTTATCTGCGCTGCTGTGTATACCGCTGTGGCCGCTATGCATGCTGCTATGCGGGCTGCTAGGCGTAGCGTTGTGCCGGCTGGCGGGCGGGAGCCAAGCGATTCGACCGTTGACGCGGGCCATGCGGCCGCGGCCCGGCAGGCCGTTGATGGAGTTGTGATACGGGCAGAGCAGCGTCATGTTTTCGGGGTGGGTGAGGCCGCCGCGGGAGTATTCGATGAGGTGGTGGGCTTGGCATTCGGAGGCGGGGCGTCGGCAAGCGGGCCAGGCGCAGCGGGCGCCTTCGGCCTCGAGCATGCGACGCTGCTTAGGGGAGGCATGCCGGGTGCGGTAGAGATTGACGGGGCCGCGCTCGGGATGGATGAGCGTGAAAAGGCCGGCGCCGGCTAGGGTGCGGCGGACGAGTTCGGCGCCGGTGATGGTCGCGCCATTGGTCATCGCGAGGCGGATGTCGTCGCCGTCGCCTGTCAGGATTTTCAGGTAATCCGGCAGCTCCATGATGACATTTGTGGTCACGGTCGCGGGCGCGGCGGCGCGGGAACCGGTGAGCCAGGCCAGCGGGTCGGACTTGGCGGCGGCCCAGATATCGGCCATCTGCGCGGCGGGGCCGGTGAAACTCAGGGTAGTTTTCTCGCCGTGCATGATACGGCGGCCGCCGTCCTCGCGCTCGGGCGGCGGGTTGATTTCGCGCAGCAGCCGAGTCGCCGCGCGCGAGACCTGCGCGGTGGTGCCGGCGGTGGCGCACAGCTTCTCGCGAAATTGCCAGCGTTTGGTGGGGTCAGAAATGCCGCGCGAGCGGCGGGCGATGAGCGCGAGGGTCTCCAGGCTGTGCTGGTTGCGGCGCGCGGCGGCCAGGGCGCGGGATTGGTAGCGCGAGTGGCTGGTGGGCGAGAGGAAGGCCGCGGCGGTGCGGCGCAGGGTGCGCGCTTGGTCCGCGGGCAAGGGCAGGCTGGAGGCGGCGTGGGCCTCTTCGAGAAGTTCCACGCCGCGCTTAGCGATGTCGCCCAGCTGCTCCAATAACGTCATGCCCCGCAGCCTATGGGTGGGGGCAAGCCGCTACAAGGGGTGGCGGCCGAGCCTGTGGATAACTCGGGGGTTTCGCGGCCGCCGGGCGAAGTTATCCACAGGTGTGGGCTTATCTTTGGGAGCGCGGGGGCTCGGAGGCGTTGAAACGTTCGATGCGCAGGCGGTCGACGGCCGGGATCTCAATCGGCTCGAGGTCCGCGAGGGCCACGCCCATGGCTTGGGCGAGGAGGAGATCCGCCAACTGCGGGTTTCGGGCCAGTGCTGGGCCGTGCATATAAGTGGCGATGACGCTGCCTTGGACGGCGCCTTCGTAGGTGCGCTGGGCGGAGCCGTCGCTGAGGTCGGCGGTGGCGGCCTGGTCGGCATTGCCATTGCCGCGGGTGAGCGTGCCAAGCGGCTGCGCGGACGGGCCGAGGATGGTGGCACCCAGGTGGTTTTCAAAGCCGGTCAGCGGCTCGGTGAGGTCCGCGGTGACACCGGCGCGGGTGGGCTCGGAGGCTACCTCGCCGATGGCGCGGTCCTGCATGCCGGCCGTGGTGGCGTCGAGCAGCCCGACGCCGTCGACGATGCGGCCGGAGGCGCGGAAGGATTCGCCCAGGACCTGCAGGCCGGCGCAAATGGCAAAAATGGGGCGGCCTGCGTTAGCGGCGCGGGTAAGGCCACCATCGGAAATCAGGTGGTCCGCGGCCAGGATCTGCGCGGTATCTTCGCCGCCGCCGAGGGTGTAGATATCCAGCGTCTCGGGCACGGGCTCGCCCAAGCGGATGGGGTGAATCTCCGCCTCGAAGCCGCGCATGCGGGCGCGTTGGCGCAGGACGAGGGCGTTGCCGTCGTCGCCGTAGGTACCGAGGACGTCGGGAAGCACTAGGCCGATATTAAGCATTGGTGGCCTCCTTGGAAAGCGCCTTCTTCAAATCGCGGAAGGCGGTGTAGTTGGCGAGGACCTCGATGCGGCCCTCCGGGCAGGCGGCGAGCGCGTCCATAGGGTCTGGGATGAGCTCGTGGGAGATATCCGCGTAGACCAGGCGCACGGCGAGGTCGGTGCCGCGCTCGCCGGCGGCCTTGACGCTTAAGCCATTGAAGCCTTCGAATTTCACGTCCCAGAGCCAGGACATGTCGATGCCATCGGCCACCTGGCCGTTGGTGGCGATGACCAGGCCATCGGCGCTGCGGTCCACCATGGACAGGGCTTCTTGCCAGCCAGCTGGGTTCTTGGCCAGCAGCAGGCGAATTTCGCGGCCCTTCCAGTGGATGGTGGAGTAGCGGCCGGCGACGTCGTCGATTCCCTCGGCGGCCGCAATGGCCTTGTCGAGGTCCACACCGAAGCCCTGCACGGCCGCAGCAATGGCTTGGGCGGCGTTGCCCCGGTTCGCGCGGCCGGGCAGCGCCAGGTTCAGCGGACGCTTGGCGGTCGGGGTGATGATGCCCCGCTTATCGACGCCCCAGGTAGGCTGCGGCCGGCGGAATTCGCGGCCGTCGGCAAGCGGCTTAACGGCGTACCAGTCATCCTCGGTGCGCACGACGTGCCCGCCGGTGCGCGGGCAGGTGACGGAATCGCCGAGCCAGCCGGCGCCGGCCGAGACCCAAATGACATTCTTGGCGTCATAGGCCACGGAGGTCATGAGCACGTCGTCGCAATTGGCGATGACGAGCATGTCTGGGTGAGCCTCCACGGCGCCGCGCAGTGCGCGCTCAATCTTGTTGATTTCACCCACGCGGTCCAGCTGGTCGCGGGTGAGGTTGAGCAGGACCAGGGCCTGCGGGTTGAGGTTATCGGCCACGTGGGGCACGTGGAGCTCGTCCACCTCGAGGACCAGGTGCGAGGCGTCCTTGCCGGCCATGAGGGCGGAGATGATGCCGGCGTCCATGTTGTCGCCGCCGTCGTTGGTGGCTACGGTGTGCTCGGCGCGGACCGCGGCGGCCAACATGCGGGTGGTGGTGGACTTGCCGTTGGTGCCGGTAACCAGCACGGCCGGGCGTCCACCGCCCAGGTTGGTCATGATGGAAGGGTCAATGGCATTGGCGATTAGGCCACCGATCATTCCGCCGGCGCCACGGCCGGTGGCGCGAGAAGCGGTGGTGGCCAGCTTCGCGGCGGTAGTGGCGGTGGTGGTGCGCAACTTTTTCAGCGCACCCGGGACTCTAAAACTCATGTCCCCTAGGGTAGTCGGGCGGGCGGCTTAGTCGTTCTTTTTCGCCGCCGAGCCGCCAGAATTTCGTCGGCCCCTGCCGCGACCACCGCGGCCGCCGCGGCGCCGGCGCCGCTTGTTGTTCTTCCCGCCGCCCTTTTTGTTGTGCTGCGGCGAGCATTGGGCGCGCGGCGCAGGCTTAGCGGATTCGGGTTCGGGCTCGGCGTCTTCGATGCGCGTGAGGGCGTCAAGAAACGCCGCGTCCGACATCAGCGGAATGCCCTTGCGGTGGGCGTGCATGGGCTTTCCCACCAGGTCCGTGGTGACATTGCAGATAACCAGCGAGGACTCGCGGGTAAGCTTTTCCGAATAATTGAGCTCCTCGCGCATGAGCGCGGCGATGATGGTGTCCGGATCCTCGAGGATTTCCGGTGCGACCACGATTTCCATTCCGCGGCGCAGCTCCTTGCCCGGTTCGTATTTGCCGGGATTGTGGTGCTGGACGGGGGCCTCGGCGGCGTCGACGCGCACGTGGGAGCGTTGCAGGCCGAAGCGATCGGCGCGCACGTCCTCGGGCGCATAGCTGCGCACAGTGCTGCCTTCTTGCTGGCGGTAGAGCGCGATGAGCAGCTCGGTGTCCTCGCGTGAGGTTTCCGGCTCGGGCCGGCCGGCGCGCTCCACCGAAGCTTTCGGCGTGGCGTCCAGGCCGCTCTGCTTGGCGACGCCCCCCAACCGCACATCATTCGACCGCACCTGCTGCGCATAGGAGGTGGCCAAGGTATCGATAATGCGCACCGGCGTGGGGACGTGACCGACCTTTTGGCGGCGCCGGCGGCCCTTGTTGCGGCCGCGGTTGCGCGCACGGTTTTGGCGCGCGGCGGCCATCATCGCGCGGCGGGCCTCGGCAACGATAAAGCCCCAGGTATAGGGGAGATCGTGGACGATGAGCGTGCGGCCGTCGATAAGCTTGTCCAGCGATTTAAGGATCTTGCCAAAAGCTGGTGCCTGCTCAATATCGGTGGTGCTCAGCCCGTGGAGGTGGCGCGGTCCGGCATCGATATCGGGCTTGAGGACGGCATGGAAGAGCTGGCCTTGTTCGCCGGCGTCGTTGAATGCGATGGCGTCGATAGTCACGATGCGCCCCGTGCTGGGGTGGATGCCGGTGGTCTGTAGGGTCAGCGCCACGTAGGGGTAGTCGGCCGCATCGGTGGATGAGCCGGCTTGCTGCTGCTGTGGCTTTTGGTTAGCCGCATCCGGCGCGGCAGGTCGCTCATGACGGGCAGGTGGGTGCGGCTTCGGCTTCGGTTTTGGCTTGGGCTTTGCGGCGTCCGGTTCGCCGGACGGTCGCACCGCGCGGCGCGGCCGGGCGCGTCGCTGTTCTGTGCCCGGTTTGGGCGCTGTGGACCTGGCCGCGTGGCGCGAAGCCACCGTCGCGGGCGACGGCGCTGGGGCCGACGCCGGCGTGTGCTGCGGGGAGGGGCCAGGTGTGTTGTTCATTAAACTCAGTGTAGTATCCCGCAATTCGCGCAGGGGGACAGGGCGCGCCGCTTAATTCTCCACGACGATGACAATGACCTTCGGCGGGGTTGTTGGCTCTTCGGGCTCCTCAGGTCGCCCCGGTTCCTCCGGCTGCTGCGGTTCTTCCGGCTCGAGCGGTACCAGGGGCACCTCCGGTCCATCCGTTGCGCCGCGGTATGTAGTCGGCAGTGCCGGTTCAGGTTCTACGGTGATCTCTGGTTCTGGCTCCGGGGTGGGCTCGAGCTCAGGGCCAGGAATTGTCGTCGTAGGTGCAGTGGTCTCCGGCTCTGGCGTTGGTTCGAGCTCGGGACCTGAGATAGTGGTATCCGGCGCCGGCTCGGGCTCGGACTCCGAGGTCGGCAACGGAGACGTCGTCGTAGGCGCGGTCGACTCCGAGGGCTTTGGTTCCGAAGACTCAGGCGCTGAGGTGGGCGTAGACGGGTCTGCAGCCTGGGTCGGCTCAGACGTTGGCTCGCTCGTGGCAGAACTGGTGGCGGAGCTGGAAGGCTCTGCGGTCTGCTTTTCCGTCGAGGCTGCGGTGGTAGTTTCAGTCGTCGTTTCCTCGGAAGTTGTCTTTTCCGAGGTAGACGCGCTTGAGGTCGGCAGATCGGACGGCTCGGCAGGCGAGGATGCCGCAGAGGACGGCTCCGCAGATGTCGTGCTCTTCGTGGACTCCGTGGTCTGGGAAAGCTCGGCAGACTGGGAGGACGAGGAGGTTGCGGTCGGTCCCTTGGCTGCTACCTCGGGTGCGGGTTCCGAGCTGGAGGATGGCGTCGAGGCAGGCGTGGTCCGAGACGGTGCCGGTGCCGGGGCTGGGGCCGAGGCGACGTCATTGGCTGCGGCCATGGCGGCAGCGGTCGCGGCGGAGGCGGCGCGGGAAATTGCCTGGGAATCCTCGCCGTGGTGGCCGCCGCGGGGTTCGCTGTGGTGGCCACGTCGGTTGTCGGCGGCAGGGGCTTGGGCGCGGTCAGCGTGAGGAGAATGCGTCGCGCTGGGCTTCTTCGTGGTTTGCGAAGTGGAGGGGGCGTCGGCAAGCGGGGGCTGAGCTGAGGTACCGCTGGTGGGGCCGGCATCGTGGATGCGCGGCGTGGCGGGGTGCGCGGGGCGCTTGGGGCCATTGCCGTCGAAGTGGGAAGAATCGAGGGAGGAATGGTTGTCTTCCGGAGCGGGCGCGGTGGAATGCGTGTTGGTGTCTGAAAGGGCTTCGTCCTCGCTCAGCAGGTTGGTGGCTACGGTGGCACCGCCACCAACGAGCACGGCGACGCCGGCTGCGGCCAGCAGGTTCGAGGTCACGGCACCGGATGCGCCGGCAGCACCGGCGGCAGAGGTGACGCTGAAACCGCTGGCTGCGGAGGTACCGGCGGTAGAGACGCCGGTAGCGGGGCCGCCGGGGACAGCGGATGCAGCCTGAGCGCGAGCTGCGGTAGCAGCGGACATGATGGCGGTGCCACCGGCGACGACGCCCAAAATTAGGCCCGCGTGGTGCTTGTTGGCGGCGTTATGCGCATAAATGGTGAGCGCGGGGCGGTCATCGGCGTTGTAGTGGAAGTAACCGTGGGCAATGGCGAGGCGGCCGGTCTTGGTGCAGTCGAGGACGGCGGGGGCGATCTCGCGGGCGGCTTCCCGGGGAAGGGAGCCTAAGAAGGTGCTATTGATATAGACGTCGACGGTATTGCGGCGCAGGAAACCGCGGGTGCGCAAAGAAACGAGGTAGTGCTCGTCGGTGTGCGGAAAGGCGGTGACGTCCTTGGAAAACTCCGTCAGCGTGGCGGTGGTCTCGCCGGG
The DNA here is from genome assembly GCF_039907195.1 of Corynebacterium sp. c3Ub_189. Classification (NCBI taxonomy): domain Bacteria; kingdom Bacillati; phylum Actinomycetota; class Actinomycetes; order Mycobacteriales; family Corynebacteriaceae; genus Corynebacterium; species Corynebacterium sp. c3Ub_189. The sequence goes on from NZ_JASBOF010000011.1 coordinate 24,779, forward strand.
CAGCATGGTCCAGCGCTGCGCCGGCGGGTTATTGGCGGGAATGCACAGGTGCGGCGCCGGCAGGAGCAGGTTCAGTGTGGGCCAGTCTTCCCCAGAGGCATCCGTCATGCTCACATGGGCGGTGGCGCGTGGGTGCAGGCCGGCGCTGAGAATCCAGTCAAAGAGGGCATAGGCCTGGGAATCGGCAGCACTGAGGTGGCCCACAAGAGAGTCACCGATCCGAATCGCGAAGCCTTCCTCGGCGGTGCGGGGGCCGAGCTCCGCGGAAAGGTAACCGTTTTCCGCGGCTGTGGATTCGAGCAAATCGCTGAAAATCTCTGGCGACACATCCGCAATAGGCAGGTTATGGATCACGCCAAAACCGTGGTCAGGGACCACGTAGGTGGCGGAATCCAGCGAAGTCATTGGGGCCTTTCCATGCGAAACAATAGTAACTTTGCATTTTAAGCACCGCTAGGGGCGTTTTCCAATTTCCCAACCCGGCGAGAAAGGGATGTTATCCTGCCCAAAAGTTCCTACAGAATAAAAATAAGTACGGCGATAAGCACCGCAATTACCAGAAGGGCAATGAGGGTAGGCCACCACTGCTGGCGGCGCGGTGTGGAGTCATCGACGTTGACGGCGCGAAAGCTTGTGGTTTCGAAGGTTTCGGTGGCGGCGGGGGAGGTAGGGGTGGCGTCGGCAAGCGAGGCTTCCTTTGAATCCGGCAGCGGCGCACCCGCATAAATACTGAGCACCCGGCCGGCGCTGCGCGGCGCATGGTAGGCATGGGCCAGGGTTGTGCCCTGCTTGGCGACGTCCACCCCATCCAGCCGCCCCACCCACTGCGGGCCCAAATAAGCATCGGCGCCGGATCCGGTGGTGCTGGGTGAGAGCGTCACCAACACGTGCATGCGCGCGTGGGCAGGAATATCTAAATCCGCGGGCAGGTCGGTGATGTTGATGGGTGGGGCATAGCCCAGCATCGTCCACGGACCGGCCGGCGGGTTATTGGCCGGCAGGCAGAGGCCCGGCCGAGGCAACAGCAGGGATAGGGAACCATCGGGCTGCGGCGCGGCCGTAGCTGCAGGAGTGAGCCCAGCGCGAAAAAGCAGATCTATCTCGGGGTATTCGGCGCGGTCTGCGCTGGTGATGTGCCCGATGGGGGAGTCGGTGCGCACCTCCAGGCCACCGTCCTCGCGGGGCGCCAAGGTGACGGTGAACTCCTGGTTTTCCTTCGTCTGCGCACCATAGACGGGCAGGGCCTGCACGGCGCCCAAGCCGCGGTGCGGAATGAGGTAGGTAGAAGAAGGCATACCCACCCTTCTACCACGCCAGGGTGCGGCACTGGTGTGCAGCACCGGCGACCGGGCTTAGGCCAGGGCGCGATTGACGGCGGAGTTAATTGCGTTAATGGAAGCCCGCGTGGTGGATCCGGCGATGCCGGCGCCCCACACCTTGTTCTGGTTAACGTCGGCTGCGATATAGCAGGCGGCCTCGGCGTCGTCGCCGGCGGAGCGGGACTGCTGGGAGTATTCCATGACCTCGAAGTCGATGCCCAGGGATTCCAGCGCGTTGGCATACGCCGCGATGGGGCCGTTGCCGGTGCCGGAGACGGTGGACTTTTCCCCGCGGAAGGTCACGGTGGCGGTCACGGCAGCGTCCTCCTCGTCCGTTGGGGCATTGTCCATATGGAAGGACGCTAGGGCCAGTGGAGTCTCGCGGTCCAAGAACTCGGTGGCAAAGATGTCCCACATGTTCTTGGAATTGACCTCGCCGCCCTCGGAGTCGGTGATTTCTTGTACCACGGTGGAAAATTCCGCTTGCATGGCGCGCGGCATATTGATGCCGTGGTCGGTCTTCATGATGTAGGCAACGCCGCCCTTGCCGGACTGGGAGTTGACGCGGATGACCGCCTGGTAGTCGCGGCCCACGTCCTTCGGATCGATGGGCAGGTAGGGAACCTCCCAGATGGCCTCGCGCAGTTCTTCCCACGAGACCTCGGTATTGTTCGCACCGGGGCGGATGGTAGCCGCCAGTGCATCGAGGCCCTTGTTGATGGCGTCTTGGTGGGAACCGGAAAAGGCGGTAAAGACCAACTCGCCGCCATAGGGGTGGCGCTCCGGCACGCGCAGCTGGTTGCAGTATTCGACGGTTTCGCGGATCTGCGGCAGATCGGAGAAGTCAATCTGTGGGTCCACGCCTTGGGTGAGCATGTTCAGCCCCAGGGTGATGAGATCGACGTTGCCGGTGCGCTCGCCGTTGCCAAATAGGCAGCCCTCGATGCGGTCTGCGCCGGCCATAAAGCCCAGCTCGGCGGCGGCAATTCCCTCGCCGCGGTCATTGTGCGGGTGCAGCGAGAGTAAAATGTCCTCGCGGCGGGCCAAATTGCGGTGCATCCACTCGATGGAATCGGCGTAGACATTGGGCGAGATCATCTCCACGGTGGAGGGCAGGTTGATGATCATCGGATTATCCGGGGAGGGATCCATGATTTCTACTACCTCATCGCAGACCTCGCGGGCGAAGTCCAGCTCGGTGCCGGTGAAGGATTCGGGGGAGTACTCCCAGCGCCACGTGGTATCCGGGTAGTCCGCAGCGATGGACTTGATGAGTGCGGCGGCGTCGGTAGCCAGCTTCTTAATGGCGGGCTTGTCCTTGCGGAAGACCACTTGGCGCTGCAGCTTCGAGGTGGAGTTATAGAAGTGCACGATGACGTTTTTGGCGCCCTCGCAGGCCTCAAAGGTGCGGCGGATCAGGTGTTCGCGGGCCTGGACTAGTACCTGGATGGTGACGTCATCGGGAATCTTATTGCCCTCGATGATTTCGCGGACGAAGTTGAAATCCGTTTGGGAGGCGGACGGGAAGCCGACCTCGATTTCCTTGTAGCCCATTTTGACCAGCAGGTCGAACATGCGGTGTTTGCGCTCTGGGCTCATGGGATCAATGAGCGCTTGGTTGCCATCGCGCAGATCCACCGCGCACCACTGCGGGGCGTGCGTGATTTTCTTGCTGGGCCACGTGCGGTCCGGCAGATCGATGTCTTCCACCTCGATGGCGAAGGGCTGGTAACGCTCGTGGGGCATGGCGGAGCCGCGCTGCTTATTCCACGCGGGCTGTCCCTCGCGGCGTGGGCCGTTGGGGGTGGTGATATCGCGAGGGGCGCTGATAAAAGAGTCAGTGGGGGACATGGTGCGGTTTCCTTGTCTGTGGTGTCTGTGGGGAGACGGCCAGCTGGGCTTGGGTAGCCGGACTCCGCGACGGGGCGCTGGCCAGTGCTTAGGCCGAAATCCCGCCGCGGCAGATAAGGAGTAGGTCAATCCGCTGTGTCATATCGGTCACACTACAGGCTCTCTCACTATGTGGCAAGAGATTTCATTCAATGAGACGCGACGGCGGTACGGTACTATGCCTTTCGTGTCTACTGCCCGCCATTCCGCATCCAACTCGTCGTCCATACTGCGCTCCTTGTGGGCGCCTGCCGCGCTCGTTGCGCTCATCGGAGCCGCAGTGCGCGTGGGCGTGCTCGCGGCGGTGGCCGCCGTGCAGGACGATAAGCTCTGGGGACTGCTCAATAAGTGGGACGCCAAGCACTACGTAGAAATTGCCCGCGGCGGGTACTTCGGTGCGGATATCTCTACGGATGGGCCGGTCCATGAGACAACCATGGCCTTCTTTCCAGGCTTTCCCTTCCTGGTGCGTGCGGTAAGCGGCATCTTGGGAACCGGTGAGGCTGGCACTGCCATCGCGCTCAACGTGCTCTTTAGCATCGCGCTGGCCGCCGGGGTGATGGCCCTAGCCGCGCAGATGGGCATGGGAAAGTGGGCCCAAGTGCTCAGCGCCGTAGTGGTAACCAGCGCGCCGATGTCCATCGTGTTTTCTATGCCGTATACCGAGGCGCTTTTCGGGGCACTGGCTATCTGGGCGGTAGTGGCGCTGGTGGGCGAGCGCTGGTGGGCCGCCGCGGCGTATATCTTTGTGGCCGGGCTCGTGCGCCTTACCGCGGTGGACCTCGTTGCGGTCTTTGGGCTTATGGTGCTGGTGCGGGCCCGAAAGGACTGGCGAGCCTGGGCCGCGGTGGCGTTTTCCGTCGTGCCGCTGGTGGGCTATTTGTGGTGGTCGAGCAGCCACTTGAAAGATGTCGGCGGTTATTTTGGTATCCAGAAAGAACATTGGAATTCCGGCTTTGATGGCGGCAAAGCCACGGCTATGTGGTTGTGGGAGACGCTGACTGGGGCCACCAATGGCGGCTACCTGCTCAGTGCCGGCGTCATGATCGCTGCCCCGGTATGCCTGGTGCTGGCATGGCGTCGCCTGCCGTTGGCGGCCTGGCTATTTTCCGCCGTCCTCATGGCCAATGTGCTGCTTTCTGATGGCATCATGCACTCGCGGCCCCGGCTGCTCCTGCCGGCGGTGATCGTGTTGTTGCCGTGGGTGAAAAAGGGGGCGTCGGCAAGCGTGGCGGTTATTGCCTGGGCCCTGTTTGGCGCGTGGTTTTCGGCCTATATGCTCGGCGTATTTGAGTGGGCCATCTAACCGCGCTGGCTCACCGGGCTGCGGGAGAGCACGATGGTGGACAGCACCATGACGGTTAGGGCGATGAGCATAATTGCCCAACCGACGGCCGTATCGATGAGGAATTTCTCTCCCAGGACCATGTATCCCAAGCCGAAGGCCACGATGGGCTCAAAGATGGTCATGGCCGGCAGGGAATGGGCCAGGGGGCCGGCGTTGAAGGAATATTGCTGTACCACCGTGCCGGTGAGCGCGAGGCCGATGAGGCCGTAGAACTGCCAGCTCGCCAATAGGGTGGCGAGGCCTTCATGAGTGAAAATATCCACCACGGCCTTAGAAAGCAGGGCGACGAAGCCATAAATAACGCCGCAGGCCGTGCCCAATGCCAAGGGGCGCTGATCCGGTAGCTTTGCGGCCGCCGCGCCGAGGATTGCGAGGGTGGCTAACCCTATGAGGAGCGCCGGCCACCAATCGCTCCATTCTGGGCGGGGATTGCCGGCAACCGGCCGGCCGTAGATGACCATGATGCCCACCGCAATGGTCAGCGCAATGGACCAGAAAACCTCGTGGAAGGGCATCTTACGGCCGGAGTACCATGCCGAGAGCGGCAGGGTAAACATCAAGGACAGCACCAAGATGGGCTGGACGACCAGCAAGGTGCCGAAGCCGAGCGCGATAACCTGCAGGCCGTAGGCGCCAATCGCGGCCGCGGTGCCCACCCACCACAAGGGGTTAGACATGGCGGCACGCATGACCGAATCATCGGCGTCGAGGGCAATGCGGTGGCGGACGACCGTGCCCCAAGCAACCGTCAGCGCGGATGCGAGCGCGAAAAAGATGGCGAGGAGGTTGCTTAACACCCGCTCAACGGTAGTAAAGATTCCTGTTATATGCATATTCTGCGCTGCATGGCGCGCGTTTTTCTCTATAGGGGGACGGCCGGCGCATGGCGCGCTTTACGCTCGGGGTGTGTGAATAAAAAGCAAGCATTGTCTAGGAATTATGATGAGGACTAGGCCCCTGCGGGGTAGCATGGGTATTTGACTAATGACCGACAGGTATTTCTGGCGGTGTGCGGACGCACGCGCCAGGGGTGCCTTGAAAGACGAAAGGCGGCATCCTTACCGTGGCCCTGATCGTGCAAAAATATGGCGGTTCATCCCTCGAATCCGCAGACCGCATTCGCGCCGTTGCGGAACGCATCGTGGCCACCAAGAAGCAGGGCAATGACGTCGTCGTGGTGTGCTCCGCCATGGGCGATACCACCGATGAGCTGCTCGACCTTGCCGCCCAGGTCAACCCCGTGCCACCACGGCGCGAAATGGACATGCTGCTGACCGCGGGCGAGCGCATCTCCAATGCGCTGGTGGCCATGGCCGTGGAATCCTTGGGTGCTCATGCCCAGTCCTTTACCGGCTCCCAGGCCGGCGTGCTCACCACCGAGCGCCACGGCAATGCCCGCATCGTGGACGTTACCCCAGGCCGCCTGACCGAAGCTCTCGATGAGGGCAAGATCTGCATCGTCGCCGGCTTCCAGGGAGTTAATAAGGAATCGCGCGATGTCACCACGCTGGGCCGCGGCGGTTCCGATACCACCGCGGTGGCGCTAGCAGCCGCGCTGAATGCGGACGTGTGCGAGATCTATTCCGATGTCGATGGCGTGTATACCGCAGACCCGCGCATCGTCCCAGACGCGCAGAAGCTAGAGAAGCTCTCCTTCGAGGAGATGCTGGAGATGGCCGCGGTAGGTTCCAAGATTTTGGTTCTGCGCAGCGTGGAATATGCCCGCGCGTTCAATGTACCCTTGCGAGTTCGCTCGTCTTATTCAAATGACCCCGGCACCCTAGTGACCGGATCAATGGAGGATATCCCTGTGGAAGAAGCAGTACTAACTGGTGTAGCAACCGATAAGTCCGAGGCAAAGGTCACCGTCCTGGGCATCCCGGACCGCCCCGGGGAGGCAGCGAAGGTTTTCCGTGTCATTGCCGATGCAGAGATCAATATTGACATGGTCTTGCAAAACGTCTCCTCCCTGGAGGATGGCACCACCGACATCACCTTCACCTGCCCGCGTGCTGACGGTCCACGCGCCATGGAGCTGTTGACCAAGCTGAAGTCCGAGGGCGGCTGGGCCAATGTGCTTTACGACGACCAAGTGGGCAAGGTCTCCCTCGTCGGTGCCGGCATGAAGTCCCACCCGGGCGTTACCGCCGAGTTTACCGAGGCCCTGCGCGACGTTGACGTCAATATGGAGCTCATCTCCACCTCCGAAATCCGCATCTCCGTGCTTACCCGCGAGGCTGACCTGGATAAGGCAGCTCGTGCGCTGCACGATAAGTTCCAGCTTGGTGGCGAAGAAGAAGCCACGGTTTATGCTGGAACCGGACGTTAAATACCTAAAAGCAACTACAGAGGATTTTTAAGTCATGACCACTGTTGCAGTCGTAGGCGCTACCGGCCAGGTCGGCCGCGTTATGCGCTCCATCTTGGAAGAACGCAATTTCCCGGCGGATAAGGTGCGCTTTTTCGCCTCGTCTCGCTCCGCCGGCACCGAGCTGGAATTTCGCGGCGAGCAGATTACCGTAGAAGACCTTGCTGAGGTCACCGAGCAATCCGTTGCTGATGTCGATATTGCCTTGTTCTCCGCCGGTGGCTCCACCTCTCAGCAGTGGGCCCCGGTATTCGCCGCGGCCGGCGCGACCGTGGTGGATAATTCCTCGGCTTACCGCAAGGACCCAGAGGTTCCCCTCATCGTTTCCGAGGTCAACCCCGAGGCAGTCAAGAACACCCCGAAGGGCATCATTGCTAATCCGAACTGCACCACCATGGCGGCCATGCCGGTGCTGAAGGTCCTCCACGACGCCGCTGGTCTGAATAAGCTCCACGTGTCCTCCTACCAGGCTGTGTCTGGCTCCGGTCTGGCAGGCGTGCAAGCGCTGGCCGCGCAGGTCTATTCCGTTGGTGAGCACAATGTGGGCTTGGTCCACGATGGCTCCGCGCTCAATGACGAAGACTTTGGCCCGTACGTGGCACCTATCGCCTATAACGCCCTGCCGATGGCTGGCAACCTCGTTGATGATGGCTCTCTGGAGACCGATGAGGAACAAAAGCTGCGCAACGAATCCCGCAAGATCCTGGACATTCCGGAGCTGAAGGTAGCGGGCACCTGCGTGCGCATCCCGGTCTTCACCGGCCACACTTTGACCATTCACGCCGAGTTCGATAAGCCCATCACCCCAGAGCAGGCCACCGAGCTTTTGGGTGGCGCTCCGGGCGTTACGCTTGCCGACGTCCCCACTCCGCTCGCCGCCACCGGCATCGACGAGTCCTTGGTCGGCCGCATCCGCCAAGACCAGACGGTGGACGATAACAAGGGCCTCGTGCTCGTCGTCGCCGGCGATAACCTGCGCAAGGGTGCTGCTCTTAACACCATCCAGATTGCAGAGCTGCTCGTCTAAGCCCACACCAGTGCGCCGCAAGGCACAATAAAAAGCTCGGCGCCTCCTTCCTAGCTACGGGAAAGGGGGCGCCGAGCTTTTGCGCTGCAGGCGGAGGAGTTAGTTCTCAGAGACCGGCTTAGCAGTTCCGGTGCCGGTGCCCTTGGCGCTACCCGCCGCGGAATCCTTCTTGCCAAAGTCGAGGTCGCTAGTGGACGACGGAACCTCCGGCTTGGTGTGCTGCACGTAGGTCACGGACGGCTCCGGATCTTCGCGGTCATACTCAATATCATCATCATTTTCGAGCTCCTCGTGGATCTCTTCTGCGATATTGGTGACGAACTCGGTGGTTTCCATATTGGATGCTGCAGCCAGCTTGCGCAGCTCGCGCTCGTTCTTCTTGGTAAAGCGCTTGCGCGGGTCCAGGCGGCGGGACACCAGCTCGTGGGCGCGCATGCGGCGGTCGGACTCGTCCGCGAGCTTGCTGCCGTTCTTGATGCGGTTAAAGACCATTACCACGATCATCAGCAGTCCGAGGTAGCCCAGGATTGGGTAGACGTTGCTGACCAAGGCCTGGAAGCCCACGAAGGACAAGATGAAGCCGATGATGCAGGCGCCGGCATAAACCGGGTAGAAGCGCTTGGGGTTATTGCGGGTCAAGCGCTTGCCCAGCGCGTAGAACATGCCGATGGCGGTATTAAAGACCATGCCGTAAATGACAAAGGTCATCAGCACGCCCAAGACTGGGTGGATGCTGGTAATCAGGCTCAGTACCGGCATGTCCTGGCCGTTGACGGTCTCTGCCTCGAAGAAGAGGGCGAATACCAACAGTGCCAACAGGATGAGATAGAGCAGGCCGCCAATGAGGCCACCGACGCCAACTGCACGGTTATCCAGGAAGTTACCGCCAATAACGATGGACATGGATACTGCCGTCATCACGTTCAGGCCGGTGTAGTTCAGTGCGGCTAGCCACCAATTAGGCAGCGAGGTATCAACATTATTGACCGCCCAGTCATTCATGGCAGAGAAATCAACGTCCGCATTCAAGATGGTGTAGCCGGTGGCAATCACCACGAAGATAATGATGAATGGGGTGATGGTACCGATGACCGCAGTTACTCGGTCGACATCCATCAGGCCGACGATCAGCACCAAAATCAGCATGGCGGTGGCGCCCACCCATACTGGGATGGACGGGAACTGCTGATTGATATTCGCACCGCCGCCGGCGAACATGACGAAGCCGATGGCGAACAGGGTCACCAGGGTGGACCAGTCCAAAATCTTGGCGGTAAACGGCGATGCGACCTTGTCGTAGACAGCGGTATGCTCCTCGGCTTGGAAGTACGAGCCGAGCTGCAGGATGGATACGCCGGTGATCATCATCAAACCAGCGGCCAGGGCGATGCCCCACAGGCCCCAGTTACCAAAGGCCACGAAGTACTGCATGGCCTCTTGGCCGGAGGCAAAGCCTGCGCCCACGACGACGCCGATAAACGCCATGGAAATTCCGATTGCGCGTTTTAACATGAAAGGGAGAAACTCTCTTACTCACACGCGCCGGGCCCGGCATTGGTATCGCGCGGGCCCGGATCGACGGTCGATTTATCACGTGTGTACACGTCTAATAAACCACACATCGGACAGATATTTCGGGCAAGAATCGCCCCAACTGTGGCCTCATTTACCCCGGCCGTGGCGCGTAAAGCGCAGCTAAGTGCCAAAATTTGGGGCCCGTGGGGCACAAGGTAACCAGAGCGTAACAATTTGGGAGTGAAATTAACTCCGCAAGCCCAGGGGACTATTTGGGGGTATTACCCTGTCCCCGCGATGAGATCCTTGCGGGCGCGCGCCACGCGGGAGCGGATGGTGCCCACGCGCACGCCAGCAATCTTGGCCGCCTCCTCATAGGTATAGCCCAGCACTTGGGTAAGGATGAGGGCTTCGCGGCGGTCGGCCGGGAGGGCGTCGATAAGCGTACGGGCATCGATCCAGTCGCTCCACGCCGCGGAGTCTTCCGGCGCCGCACCCATCGCGTCCTCATACTCCGTGGCAGACTTTCGCGGCCGGGCCATATCGTGGCGAATATTATCCACCCACACGCGCCGGGCCAAGGAGAGCAGCCACGTGCGCGCGGAGGACCGCGCCGCAAACCGCGGCAAGGCGCTGATGACGCGCAGATAGGTCTCCTGGGTGAGATCGTCAGCCCCCTCGGGCCCGCCCAAGTGCGCCAGCAAACGCCACACATCATCCTGGGTGGCCTTGATAAACTCCGTCAGTGCCGCGCGGTCGCCGCGACCGGCCCGAAGGGCAAGGTCGGTGACGCGGGCGTCGTCTGCTGCGGAGTGGTGGGTCACCTGAATGAATCTACCAGCACCCCTTACTCTCTTTGTCGAGCCCTGACAACCGTGCAAAGTTTTGCCACACTGGAGCGAACTGACCGCGAATTGCCAGGAGGCAAGAATGAGTGAATTTACCGCTGATGACATCCTGAACAAGGGCCAGCGCGCCGCTGGCAAGGGAAATACCACCCGCCCCTCGGGCCAGCCGGTGCCGTCCGAAAACACCTCGGTGACCGCCGGCCAGCAGGGCCCGGTGGCGCTGAATGATATCCACCTCATTGAAAAGCTCGCGCACTTCAACCGCGAGCGCGTGCCGGAGCGCACGCCGCACGCTAAGGGCCACGGCGCCTTCGGCGAGCTGCACATCACGGAAGATGTCTCTGCCTATACCAAGGCCAAGGTCTTCCAGAAGGGCACCGTTACCCCGATGATGGGCCGCTTTTCCACCGTGGCTGGCGAGCAAGGCTCCCCGGATACCTGGCGCGATGTGCACGGCTTTGCCCTGCGTTTCTACACCGAAGAAGGCAATCTCGACATCGTGGGCAATAACACCCCGGTCTTCTTCATCCGCGATGGCATTAAGTTCCCAGACTTCATCCACTCCCAGAAGCGCCTGGGCACCAATGGCCTGCGCGATGCCGATATGCAGTGGGACTTCTGGACCCGCAACCCGGAATCTGCACACCAGGTCACCTATCTGATGGGTGACCGCGGCACCCCGAAGTCCACCCGCCACCAGAATGGCTACGGCTCCCATACCTTCCAGTGGGTCAATGAGAAAGGCGAGGCTTTCTGGGTCAAGTACCACTTCAAGTCCCGCCAGGGCGTGGAGAACTTCACCGATGAAGAGGCCACTACCACCGCCGGCCAGAACCCGGATTGCCACCGCGAGGATCTCTACAATGCCATCGAGGAAGGCAACTACCCGATCTGGGACGTGAAGGTGCAGATCATGCCGCTGGATGAGGCGGAGAATTACCGCTTTAACCCCTTCGACCTGACCAAGGTCTGGTCTAAGAAGGACTACCCGCTGCATGATGTGGGCTACTTTGTGCTCAACCGCAATCCACGCAACTTCTTTGCCCAGATTGAGCAGGTGGCGCTCGATCCTTCCAATATTGTGCCGGGCGTTGGCCTATCCCCAGACAAGATGCTGCAGGCTCGCGTCTTCGCTTATGCTGACCAGCAGCGCTACCGCATCGGACCGAACTATAAGCACCTGCCGGTCAACCAGCCGCAGAACGTGGACCAGGTCAATACATATGAGCATGAGGGGCCGATGCAGTACCTCTTCAACGCTCCGGAGGACCCGGTTTATTCGCCCAACCGCCATGAGAAGGGCACGGGCGTGCTTGACGACGCCGCTGTAAACGACCGCTCCCAGCTGGAGACCACCACCGCGGCGGAGCTCTACATCAATCCGGAGTCTCACGGCAGCGACCTAGTGCGTGCACCGTACGTTCGCCACGCCGAGGACGATGACTTTGTCCAGGCTCGCGACCTGTACGAGAACGTCTATGACGATGCCGCCAAGGAGCGCCTGGTCACCAATATCACCAACGCGATGGCCGGTGTATCCGAGGAGACCGAGCAGCGCGTCTACGAATACTGGACCAACGTGCACCCAGCCCTTGGCCAGCGCGTGCGCGAAGTCTACGCCGAAAAGAAGTAAGCTTTCCCCGGCAGCGCCTCTGCGCTAACGACACCGCCCCCGTACCGAGTTGCTTTACTGCACGGTATGGGGGCGGTTTCTTGCTGTGCGGCTAGTCGCAGCGGCGCATCTTTTCCGTAACAAAGGCGGGAGCGCCCTCGGCGGCCCACTTATCCACGTCGTAGCACGGGGCGGCCATGCCGGAGGTTGCCGTGCCAATGGATTCAATGGCTACCCACTGGCCGCCCTCATAGCGCGCCCAGGCAGTCCAGTCCGTGCTGTCTTTGCCAAAGTGGGCCCACTGGCCATCGCAATTACTAACTCGGATATTGGTCATGGTGGGAGCTGCGGGCTGTAGCGCTTCTGGGGAGCAGTCGCCGCGGCCGGTGTCGGCGGGTACGGCGGCTGGGGCTTCGCTTTCCGCGTTGCCGGAATCCGCGGTCTCCTCAGCGGGAGCTGCCTCCGCAGAAGTAGGCTCGGCCTCCACAGTCTCGGTGGCGGTGTCTTCGGCTTCCGAGGTTGCGGGCTCGCTCGTGGTTTCTTCGGACGAGGTCTCCGTGGCCGAGGAGCTTGTGGCGGTGGCGTCGGAGAACTCCGGTTCTGCGGACGTATCGGCATCGTTGGAGCAGGCAACAAGGCTGAAACACAGCGGTGCGATGACCGCAGCGGCGAGGTAGCGGGAAGGGGCTAGGGAATAAATGTGGGACATGCCATATATCGTAGAGGAACTGCCATTGCGGGGGTGCTCGGCGCGCCTGCAACAGGGGAGTGACCTGCAAGGATAGGTTCAGTACTATGACCTCACGCCTTGCCTCCCCAGACGCTGCGTCCCCCTCCCGGTGGCGCAGCGTCCTCTTGATCCTCCTGCTCGCCCTGCCGCTCATTATCGGCGCTGCGGTGGCGGGCCTTGCGCAGTGGGAACCCGCCCACACCTGGTCTAGCGCCGCGCAGCCGTTTGGAGCGCCGCGGGAAAATTCCGCCTCGCCAGAGGTGAAGGAAGCCGCCGAGGCGGCCAGCCGCGCGCAGGCACAGGCGAGCATGCTTAAATCGGGTGCCACGCAGCTTGATGACGGCACGGGAGAGCTGAATAAGGGGGCGGATGAGCTCGGAGGGGGCGTCGACAAGCTGGCGACGGGCTCCCAAGAATTGGTAGCCGGCCTCAATCAGCTGCAGTCCGGAACTAATACGCTCGGTGGCGGTGCAACGGAGCTGGCCAATGGTGTCGGCGGTGCCGTGGACCAGGTGGTGGGCCTCGGTGTCGTCCAGGGGCAGATTCTGCAGGCCATCGATGGCACGATGCGCGACCTGGAAGGAAATAAGTCCAAGGAAGCGAAGGAAATTCGCTCGCAGCTGGGCGATCTCCGTGCGCAGGTGAATAATTTCCGCCTGGATAATTCGGTGACCGATCAGCTCAAGAAGCTCAAGGATGGATCGCGCGATCTGTCGAATCAGTTGGCGGTCAACGGCTATGCCTATCACGATGGCGTGAATCAGGCTGTCTCTGGCGCACAGGAGCTCAATGAGGGAATTGCGGAGCTGAACAAGCGCGTTGGTGAGGCGCAGGAGGGCGTGGACAAGCTTGATGACGGCGCAGGCAAGCTCTCCACCATGGCGGCCCAAAACCAGACCAATGTGGGTGAAATTCAGCGTGCCCTGCCGCCGGCGCATACCGCGACCGACGGCCCGGCACATCTGCTCAGCCCTATCGTGGCGATGCTGGTCTCCGCCCTGGTCTTGCTCGCAGGCGCCGCGGCCGGTGTGGCCTGGCAGGTGGGATTCCGCCCATGGCTGACGGTCCTCGGCGGCACGCTGGCCGCGGTCGCCATTGGGGAAATCCTCCTCTTTGTGCTTGCCACCGGATTTACCCCTGTGGCGGCGGTGTGGGCCGGCGCGGCGCTCCTTCTAGGCGCGCTGTCCATGGCGGCCATCACCCGCGGCCTACTCGGGCTATGCGGCATTACTGCCGGCAGCATCCTCGCGGCGCTGTTTGGCATCGGCCAGACCGCGCTGGTGGGATGGCTGTGGAAATCCGCGGCAATTGCCGGTGTTTCTAAGGTTTGGCAGATTGTTTCTAATCTTTTGCCGCTGAATTGGACTACCGCGGCCGTTACAACGGCGGGCAACGAAGGCGAGCCGGCCATCCTGTGGACCGGCGTTGCGGTATTGCTCGCCATCACTCTCATTGGGCTGAGTGCAAAGTGGTGGGCTCCATCCACAGGAAAAACCAAACCGACGGTTCATTAAGTCTGAAAAAACACACCTAAGAATAGAAAATATTGGTGGAAGCTGGGAACTTTGATTCGCGCTACCGTTTGCATTGCGCAAGTGCTACAGTTGGTCTTGCTCACAAAGCCTACTTAGGGGGTAGGCGAACGGTTTCTCCAATCCGTTGTGAGTGATAGGGAATAGGGACGACGCGGCGCTGTAGGGGCACCGCGTCGTTTCCCATATGTGGGGGTCTAGCTGCAATTTTTGCGGAAAAATCCGTGTAATTCCCAGAATGCTTTTGCTGCAGTGGGACTTTTTCAGGCATTGCGAACTGCTTCGTGGTGGCGATTATCTATAGGTAATTCAATTTAAATCGGTGTGGACTTTGGGGGTAGTAGTAGCGTTGTCGATAGCCGGGGGTTTAATCTGAGTCACACTCGCTTGTATTCGTAGCGTAGGACATGGTGAGTTGTCGACTTTTGAAGGAGCACTATGCAGACCCCGCTCGGGCTCACAGCCATGGGCCTCATCATCATTTTCGTGACGGTGGGAATTTTGATCCGCGGCCGAGTAAATCCCATCATCCCCATGACGCTGGTACCCGTAGTTGGCGCCTTAATATGTGGATTTGGTCTAGGTGAAATATCTGACTTTTTCAGCGAGGGCTTAAATTCCGTCATCAACGTCGTGGTGATGTTTATCTTCGCCATTATCTTCTTCGGCATTTTGCAAGACGTCGGCCTGTTTACCCCAGTCATTCGCGCGCTCATCAAGGCCACCCGGGGAAGGATCATGGCCGTAACGCTGGGCACTGCGGCGATTGGTGTAGTGGCGCACCTTGATGGATCGGGTTCAACTACCTTCCTTATCACCATCCCGGCCCTGTTGCCGCTCTACCGTGCGCTGAACATGTCGCGCTACGTGCTCATTACCATTGTGGCGATGGCCGCCTCGGTCATGAACATGGTTCCTTGGGGCGGCCCGCTGGGCCGCGCCGGTGCTGTGGTCGATCAGGAGCCCAATGCCATCTGGGTGCAACTCCTGCCTATTCAAGGCGTGGCGATTGTGCTGGTATTCCTCTTGGCTGCGCTTTTGGGGTGGTGGGAACAGCGCCGCGTTGCGGGGCTACGCGAAAGCGGCGAATGTGCAGGCGGTACTGCAGTGGACGTTAACGCATTGGCCGATGAATTCGCTGCTGCACAGGTGCGTGAACAACATAAATTGGGCTACCACATCCGCACAGGGCGCTGGGTAACCGTGGTCAATATCGTCGTTGCACTTGCCGTTTTGGTGGCCTTGCTCTCGGGCGTAGTCCCGCCCGCCCCAGCCTTTCTCATTGCCACGACCATCACTCTGGCTATCAACTTCAGCGGTCCCATGGAGCAGGGTGAGGCCCTGCGACGGCACGCGCCCAATGCCTTGGCCATGGCAGGCGTTATCCTTGCAGCCGCGATGTTCTTGGGTGTCCTCAATGAAACCAAGATGCTTGAGGAAATCGCACTGACATTAGTGAACGTTCTACCAGAGGGCGTCGCACCACACCTGCACGTGATTGTGGGATTCTTTGGTGTGCCACTTGATTTGTTGACCTCGACGGATGCTTATTACTTCTCAGTGCTTCCAATTGTTCAAGGCACCGTTGAGAGCTTTGGAGTCAGCGGTATGGGTGCGGCCTGCGCGCTCATTATCGGCAATGTGGTGGGTACCTTCGTCTCACCCTTCTCGCCTGCACTTTGGCTGGCGCTGGGTCTTGCGGAAGGTCAGATGGGAAAATATCTCAAGCTGGCTTTCCCGATTGCGTGGATTTTCTCCGCCATCTTGGTTGCCGTGGCGCTATTTACGGGAATGCTGGCGTAATAACGAAAAAGGCCCGCAGCAAAGCTGCGGGCTATTGGTCGGGATAACAGGATTTGAACCTGCGACCTCTTCGTCCCGAACGAAGCGCGCTACCAACCTGCGCCATATCCCGGCGTTCCGCCTTGAAAAGCGGTACCTGGATACTTTAACGCAAGCTGAGCGCAATCAACAAAACGGCAGGTGGCTGGGTTTAGTCCACCTCGGTGATTTTCAGCAGAGTGGCGGAAGGGCGGCAGAAGAGGCGTACCGGGGCGAATTTGGAGGTGCCCAGGCCATTGGAGACATGCATCTTCATCGGGCCGAAGTCGTGGAGGCCCTGCACGCGGTCGCGATCGATGCCGCAATTGGTAACCAACGCCCGGGAGCCGGGCAGGCAGATCTGGCCGCCGTGGGTGTGGCCGGACAGGGAAAGTTGGTAGCCATCGCCCGCAAACTTCTCCAGCACGCGGGGTTCGGGGGCATGGAGGAGCGCTAGGGACAAGTCGGCGTCCTCGTTGGGCGGGCCGGCGATTTCGGAATAGTCATCCAGATCGTGGTGCGGATCGTCCACGCCGGCGGCGGCAAGGCGGACGTTGCCTACCTTGAATTCATGGCGGGCCTGATTGGCATCGCGCCAACCGTGCTCCAAGAAGGCGGCGCGCATGCCGCGCCACGGCAAGTCCACATAGGAGGGCTCGCGCTTTTTGCCCAGCAGGTACTTGAAGGGGTTAACCGGCTGCGGCGCCCAGTAGTCATTGGTGCCAAAAACAAAGAGGCCGGGACGGGCCAGCAAAGGGCCGAGCGCGCGCAACGTATCGGGAACGGCCTGCTGATCGGAGAGATTATCGCCAGTGTTGACCACGAGGTCCGGCTCCAGGGCGTCGAGGGCAGACACCCAGGCAATCTTGGTCTCCTGGCCGGGGATCATATGCAGATCGGACAGATGCAGCAGCCGAAATTCCGGCTTACCGCGCAGCGTGCCCTTGGGCAGGAGGGGGAGCGTATATTCCTTGAGCTCGAATTTGGTCAGTTCGCTATAGCCCCATGCCGCGGCGCCCAGGCCGGCAGCGGTGAGGCCGCCAAGAATACGTAAAAGTTTCACGGCTACCACACTACCTGGCGTACATTGATAGGCATGAGCGAGCTAAAGCAAACCATCCGTGCAGATCTGAAAACCGCAATGAAGGCGAAGGAGAAGCAACGCACCAGCGCCATCCGCGCCTTGCTGGCCGCCATCCAGGCCGAGGAGACCAATGGATCCCGGCATGAGCTGGAGGACGCCGATATCCTCAAGGTGATTGCGCGCGAAATCAAAAAGCGCCGCGAGTCCGCCGAGGTCTATGAGGACAACGGCCGTCCGGAGCTGGCGGAAGCCGAGCTTGCCGACGTCCCCTTCTTCGAGGCCTACCAACCCCGCCAGCTGGACGAGTCCGAGCTACAAGCTTTGGTGAAGGAATCTATCGCGGAGGTTGAGGCCGAAAACGGCGAAGCACCCACCATGAAGCAGATGGGTGTAGTAATGAAGGTGGCCAATGCCAAGGCCGACGGCCAGGCGGATGGCAAGCGCCTGTCCGCTGAGGTCAAGTCCCAGCTGAGCTAAAACGGGCGAGACCGCAACGGGCGAGGCTTAGCGGCCAAGGAGGCTGCGGACATCGTTGGCAAAGCTATCGATATCCTCTTGGCGGATGCCAAAGTCTTCCGGCGAGAACCCGCCGCCGGTACCGCCACCGCCGTTGCCCCTTCTGCCGCCTGTGCCGCCAGTCGAGCGGCCCGGGCTCGTAGCACCGTCGGCATTACCGCCGCCGGTGCTATTTTGTGCGCCGGTGGAGTTGGCGTCGGCCACGCCGGAGGAAGGGGATTGGGAGGCCCCGGCGCCGTCGGAAAGCTGCAGTGTAATCTCCGCGCCCTTCTTCTTGCCGTCCTTGCCGGTAATCGCGCGAACCACGCGGCCATAAGGAACATTGCCGCCGATGACCCGGGAGGTCTTGACTACGTAGCCCTTGGACTCCAAGGTCTGGCGGGCCTCGGCCTCGGATTTGCCGCGCAGGCTATCAAGGGTCTTATCGGCCGTGGTGCCGTTGTCGTACTTCTTGTTGTAGTTCGGCAGTCCGGCCTTGGTCGCTATCGGCAGCTGCGTAGCCATGCTGAAGAAGGTCTGCGCCGGCTCCAAGCCGCCGTAGAGGTTGCCCCAACCCGCGCACTGGCGCACCGGCCCGGTACATAGCGGGACGGTGGAGGTGCCATCGTTATAGATATACGGCGCGGCGGAAATACCCTCGTTGAATCCCAAAAATGCGGAGGATTGGTTGGACTCGGTGGTACCGGTCTTGGCCGCGATTGGGCTGGAATAACCGGCCGCTTGGGCGGCATCCTTGGCGGTGCCCTGCTTGGCGTCCTCGGACAGGGCATTGCTCATCGCGCGGGCTACGTCTTTATCAACGGCCTGCTCACACGGGGTTTCCTTGAGATAGACCTCGTTGCCTTCCTTATCCGTGACCTGGGAGATGGGGTTAGGCTCACACCACCTGCCATCCGCGGCCAGCGTGGCGCCGACATTGGAAAGCTCCAGCGGGTTGACCTGGTCCGGGCCCAAGGTGAAGGAGCCGGAGTTGGCGTCCTTGGTGTGCTGAGCAATCGAGGTGTCTTTATCAAAGCTGCCCTTGTCATCGTAGGAGCGCAGGCCCAAACGCACGGCCATATCGACGATGGGTGCCACGCCTACCTGTTCCGTGAGCTTGATAAACGGAGTATTGGGAGAGTGCGCCAGCGCTTCCTGCAGCGTCATCGTGGCCTTATAGGTACCAGCGTTTTCCACGCAGTATCGGTCCGCCGGGCAGCCGGCAGCGCCACCATGGCCTAGGCCCTCCGCCTCGTAGCGGGTGGGCACATCCACGGTGTTTTTGATGCCATAGCCCGCTTCGAGCGCGGCCGCGGCGGTAAAGACCTTAAAGACGGAACCTGCACCGTTGCCCACTAAGGAGTAGGGCTGCGGCAGGATGGTCTCATTTTTATCCAGGTCCAGGCCGTAATCGCGCGAGGAGACCATGGCCAGCACCTTGCGGTCCGACCTGCCGGGCTTGATGACGTTCATGACTTCAGCCACGCCCTGGGCATCCGGATTGGTGTGGTTTTGTACTGACTCGAGGGCCTTGTCTTGCACCGTTGGGTCCAGCGTGGTTTTGATGGTGTAGCCGCCGCGCGCTAGCTGCTCCTCGCTAATTCCCTTCTTATCCAGGTATTTCAGCACATAATCACAAAAGAAACCGCGGTCGCCGGCGCCGATGCAGCCATTGGCTAGCGTTTTGGGCTTCTTGCCGACGCCCAGCTTCTCCTCCTTATACTTATCCGCTTCCTGTTGCTTGATATGGCCATTATCCGCCATGGATTGCAGGACTAGGTTGCGTCGGTCGGTTACTTCCTCGGCGTTGGTATAGGGATTGAGGCGCTCAGAGGATTGGACCATGCCGGCCAGCATTGCTGCCTGCGGCACCGTGAGCTCGGAAGCATGCGTGCCAAAGTAGGTGCGGGCCGCCGCCTCGACGCCATAGGCGTGGTTACCAAAAGACACCAGGTTGAGATAGTTGGTGAGGATGTCCTCCTTATCCAATTCCGCATCCATCTTGGTGGCCATACGCATCTCGCGCAGCTTGCGGGCCACGGATTGCTCGGTGGCCGCGGCGCGCTCTTCATCGGTGGTGGCAGAGACCAGCAAGAGGTAGTTCTTGACGTACTGCTGATCGATGGTGGAAGCGCCCTGGGAGACGCCGCCTGACGTCAGGTTTGTCCATAGCGCGCGGAAATTTCCCTGGAAGTCCACGCCTTCGTGATCATAAAAGCGCTCGTCCTCAATGGAGACGATGGCGTTTTTCATGGCCTTAGAGATCTTCTTGCTCTCCACCGGGTGGCGGCGTTGGCTGAAGACATAAGCCATGTCCTTGCCCTTGGCGTCTTTGATCGTGGTGACGCCTGGGATATTGCCGGCAGTCAGATCTTGCAGGTCAGATTGCATGGTTTCGTTAGTGCGGGCAATCGCTACACCGGAAATGCCCGCGAAGGGGGCAAGAGCCAGGGCGATGAGCGCACCTACCAAGACCGTAGACAGGGCTATCTTGGCCAAAGATTTGATGACAGTCACGCCCCATACACTACGTGGTTGCCCTTGGTAGGTGGAAGATCACTCGCACCCCCTAAAGTGTGACGTGTTAGACAATCTTCTACCTGGATGAATAGACTCAGATGCGTTACATAGTATTCCGTCTGGGAAGGAGCACACTCACCCATGACCGTTCGTGTGAAGACTGCTGGAATGTCTAATACAGCCCGAAATCCCGAGCGTGGTGAGTGGGTCACCCAGGCCAAATGCCGCAAGGGCGACCCGGATGCCCTATTTGTTCGCGGTGCGGAACAGCGCAAGGCGGCCGTCATTTGCCGCCACTGCCCGGTGTTGACCGAATGCCGCGCCGACGCCCTGGATAATCGCGTCGAGTTCGGTGTGTGGGGCGGGCTGACCGAGCGCCAGCGCCGAGCTCTGCTGCGCAAGAACCCCCACATCACGGACTGGGCCCACTACTTGGCCCAAGGCGGCGAGCTCGTCGGCATTTAAGAATTTAGACGGCATAGTGCGTATTTAATAGTTAGAATGGACTCCATGACTAAATGGGAATACGCAACCGCACCTGTCCTTACCCACGCCACCAAGCAGATCCTCGATTCTTGGGGTGAAGATGGCTGGGAACTGGTCACCGTCACCCCGGGTCCTAACCCGGAAAACGTCGTGGCCTACTTCAAGCGCGAGGTGGCAGAGTAAATGGGCTTTCATGCTCGCTTGCGGGAGCTGGGGTATGAGCTACCGGGCGTCGCCAAGCCACTAGCTTCCTATGTGCCGGCCGTGCGCGTGGGTGATCAGGTCTGGACCTCTGGCCAGCTTCCCCTCGTGGAGGGCGCCCTGCCGCTCACCGGCAAGGTTGGCGCCGAAGTCACCACGGAACAAGCCCAGGAACAGGCACGCATCGCGGCGCTGAATGCTCTTGCCGCTATCGATGCCGAAGTTGGCCTGGACAATGTCTCCCGCGTGGTAAAAATCGTGGGGTTTGTGGCCTCCGATCCGGCCTATGCAGACCAACCGGTAGTTATCAATGGTGCCTCCGATTTCATCGGTGAGGTCTTTGGGGATGCTGGAAAGCATGCTCGCTCCGCAGTGGGCGTAGCTGCGTTGCCTAAAAACGCCCCGGTAGAGATCGAACTAATCGTAGAAATTGCTGCTTGATCGGATAGGCTAGTAACTATGGAGCACCCCGCATATAGTCAATTGCGTCCCGTCAGCCAGTCCGTTGGCGTAGTCCTTTGTGATAACCCCAGCTACACCGCCCTTGAGGGGACGAATACGTGGATTATTCGCGCCGCTGAAGACTCTCGGGCGATCGTCGTGGATCCGGGTCCCGAGGATGAAGGCCATCTCAACGTTGTGCACCGCAACGCAGGTGAGGTGGCTTTGATTTTGATTACCCACCGCCATGATGACCACGCTTCGGGCGCACAACGCTTGCGGCAGATGACCGGCGCCCCCATCCGCGCCTTCGATCCGAGCTACTGCAATGGTGCCGAGGCCCTCCAAGACGGCGAGCACATCTCCCTCGATGGCATCACCCCAAGTCTCGAGGTCGTTCACACCCCAGGCCATACCGCGGATTCCACCTGCTTCTTTGTGTGGAGCGGCGAGGTAGCAAATTCCCGCCTCGAAGGCATTATCTCCGGTGACACCATCGCCGGCCGCCACACCGTTCTCCTTTCGGAGACGGACGGTAACTTGGCCGATTACCTGCAGACCCTCGACACCTTGGAAGAGCGCGGGAAGGATATTGCGCTGTTCCCGGGACACGGACCAGACTTGGATGACACCTCTCAGGTGGCCCGCAAGTACATTGACCGCCGCCACTACCGCCTTGACCAGATTAAGGAGATCCGCTCCCGCCTAGGCGATGATGTAGATCTGAATACCCTGGTCAACGAGATGTATGACGATGTGGACCCGGTGCTGCGCCACGCTGCGGAGCAGTCCACGCGCACCGCGCTGAAGTACTTGGACGGCGAGGCTAAATAAGCCTATCTCCATTCGCCCCTCTTCCTTTTTGGTGGGAAGAGGGGCTTAATTGTTCTGTGGGCTGAGGCAGGAGGCGCGCAGGGTCAACGTGTGGCCGCGGTATGGTCCGCAGGCAGTGCGGTGTGGAGCGTACCGTGGCCGCAAGTGCGGTGTGGAACTGGTTAAGGGGGTAAAACCAGCGAAACCCCGCCGAAGCGGGGTAGCGGGCTGGCGCGGTCTTAGCGAGCGCGGCGGGCGAGGTGCTCGGTATCGACGATGAGCACGGACTTGCCCTCGAGGCGGATCCAACCGCGGTGCGCGAAGGTGGCCAGCGCCTTGTTGACGGTCTCACGGGAAGCGCCCACCAGCTGGGCAATCTCTTCCTGGGTGAGGTCGTGGTTCACGCGCAGGGCGCTGCCTTCCTGGACGCCGAAGCGGTTAGCCAGCTGCAGCAAGGTCTTTGCCACGCGGCCCGGAACGTCGGTGAAGATGAGGTCGGCCAGGTTAGCGTTGGTGCGGCGCAGGCGGCGAGCCAGCACGCGCAGCAGCTGCTGGGCGATTTCGGGGTGGTCACCTACCCACTTCTTGAGCAGCTCGGAGTTCATGGTGGCTGCCTGAACCTCGGTCACGCACACTGCGGAAGAGGTGCGCGGGCCCGGATCGAAGATGGACAGCTCGCCAAACATATCGGATGGGCCCATGACGGTCAGGAGGTTTTCGCGGCCATCCGGGGCGTGGCGGGCGAGCTTAATCTTGCCCGAGGTGATGATGTACAAGCGATCGCCAGGCTCGCCTTCGTCGAAGATGGTGGTTCCGCGCGGGTAGCGCACGGTCTCCATCTGCTCGATTAGGTGCTGCACTGCAACGGGATCAACGCCTTGGAAGATTCCGGCGCGGGAGAGGATGTCCTGTACGCCTTCCACGTTTTACTCCTTGGATGTCGACTACGAAAGTCCATAGATGAGCCTGTGCCACATCTGGGTGCGGTCTTTCGTGCACTCGACAATGCGGAACAAGCGGGGTCACTGTGTAACGCGTTTCATCTTACAGTGTAATTGGTCACTTTTGGTACTTCAGTGAAAATTTGTCACACTATAGAAACTCTACTCGTGCTAGGGCACGGTTCAGGCCAGCAGTTTTCCGGCCTAGTCAGCAAAAACGACTGCCTCAAGCTTTTCCATCAGGAGGGCGAAAAGGGCGATGGCAAGTGGTACCAGAATCACGAGTGAAATCATGTTTTCCTAGTCTACTAAGCTAAACCCCATGAATTCAGCACTGTCAGCGGCCAGCGCGCCGGAGCTGCGCGCACCGGAGATAAATCGGCGTTTGGCGCAGGAGTACCCGGATGCACGGTGTGCCTTGGATTATGACTCCCCGCTACAGCTGCTCGTTGCCACCGTTCTTTCTGCGCAATGTACGGATGAACGCGTGAATTCGGTGACCCCTGAACTCTTTGCTCGCTACCCCGAGGCGGCGGATTATGCTTCCGCGCAGCGCTCGGACTTGGAGAGCATCCTGCGGCCGTTGGGCTTTCAGCGCGCCAAGGCGGGGCACCTTTTGGGCATTGGGGAGAAGCTGGTGGCAGATTTTCAAGGCGAGGTCCCGCGCACGGTCAAGGAACTGACCAGCTTGCCCGGGGTCGGGCGCAAGACCGCGCTGGTGGTGCTCGGAAATGCCTTCGGGATCCCCGGGCTGACCGTGGATACGCATTTCGGCCGCCTCATGCAGCGGCTCGGGCTGACGGGGGAGAAGACGCCGGTCAAGATTGAGAGGGACATCGCTCAGCTCGTGCCGGAAGAAGAGTGGACGATGTTTTCACACCGCGTCATCTTCCACGGGCGCCAGGTCTGCCATGCGCGCACGCCGGAGTGCGATGCATGCGTTCTGCGGGATATGTGTCCAGCCGCCCGTGGGCGCTAGGCTAACGGTATGAAGAACTACGTCCTTGGCACGGTGATTGCCGCGATCCTCATTGCCGTCATTGCGGTAGCTGGGGTCTCGCAGTTGCGGGGCGGGGACGGATCCGAGGAGGCGTCGCCAAGCGAGGCTTCCCCGCAAGAAGTCCCGCAGCGCCCAGACTGCCCGGCCGGCGCCGTGGCTGGGGTAGAGCTGGAGTGCCTAGGCGGTGCGGCCGCCGGAAAGCCCGCCGATGAAGGCGTCAGCGTGGTTAACGTGTGGGCATGGTGGTGCGAGCCGTGCCGCGCGGAACTTCCCTATCTGCAGGATGTGGCGGAAGCGCACCCAGACTGGCAGGTTGTGGGCGTGCACGCGGATAAGAATGCGGGAAATGGTGCAGCTTTCTTGAATGACCTGGGCGTGGAGCTGCCGAGCTTCCAGGATTCGGATAATAAATTTGCCGGTGAGCTGGGCCTGCCGGGCGTGGTGCCGGTGACCGTGGTGTTAAAGGACGGTGAGGTGCGCAAGCAATTTGCGCAACCGTTTAGCTCCGCAGCGGAGATTGAAAAGGCCGTGGAGGAGGCGATTGCGGCATGAGTCAACTCCTTCCCGAGCGCACGCCAGAATGGCTCAAGCCGGCGCTGGGGGTAGACCCCAGCCAGGTGCAAGAGCTCATTGGCAACCGGCAGGCTTCGTCCCTCAACGGCACCAATGTGCAGGTGCCGGTCAAGCGGGAAGCGGCCGTGCTCATGCTGCTGAGCGGTGAGAGCGCGGAGGAGGCCAGCATTTTGCTCACGCATCGCTCGCCGTCCATGCGCTCGCACTCGGGCCAGATAGCCTTTCCCGGCGGCCGCCGGGATCCCGCCGATACCTCCCTGGTGGATACCGCGCTGCGGGAAGCCTGGGAGGAAACGGATCTGCAGCGCAACTCCGTGACCCCGCTGGAGCAGTGGGATCAGCTGCATATCCGCGCCACCGGCAATCCGGTGAGCCCCATTCTGGCGCATTGGACCCAGCCGGGGGAGGTCTATCCCGCCAGCCCCGATGAAACCGATGACGTGTTTCTCGTGCCTATCCGGGAGTTGGCCGATCCGCGTAACCGCTTCATGGTGGGCTTTAGAAAGTGGCAAGGACCAGCATTTCACGCCAATGGCTACGTCATTTGGGGCTTTACCGCCGGTGTGCTCTCGGCACTATTGCAGCACGCCGGGTGGAGCGTTCCATGGGATAACAATTCAGTCATGGACCTGCGTGACTCCCTCACAAACTCCCGCAATAATGAGAAGATGTCCTAACCGCTTGTGCCGCGGTACGTATTCGTTTTAACTCCCAGATAGAAAGAACCCATAGCCATGACTCCTGCGCTCATCGTTGACGGCCTGATTGTGGTCGCCGTCCTCATAGCGCTCCTGAGTGGGTGGCGCAATGGTGCCCTCGCGGCGGTATTGGCCTCCATTGGTGTGGGCGCTGGGGTAGTGCTAGGCATTGCCGTGGCCCCGGCCGCCCTGCGTTTGGTGGATCAACCCTCGCTGCGCTTGCTGCTATTGGTGGGAATCCTGGTGCTTTTTGTGGGCGTCGGGCAGCTTATCGGATCCTCGTTAGGTGGCAGCGTGCGCGATCGTATGAAGGCGCGCAAGACGCAGCGCCTCGATTCCGCCGTGGGTGCGGTTTTTCAAGCCTTTGCCGCCTTGGTGGTTATTTGGCTCATTTCTATCCCCGTGGCCACCAATTTAGGCGGTGCGGCCGGTCAGGGCCTGCGCGATTCCCGCATCTTGGGCAACCTCAACTCGGCCGCGCCGGCGCAGGTAGCGTCGCTGCCCAATGGGGTGGCGGCGATGCTCAACGAGTCCGGCCTGCCGCCGTTGGTCTCGCCGTGGCAAAACTCGATTAGCACTGAGGAAGTAGAAGAGCCGGACCCAGACGTGCAGGATCCGGAGATGGTGCGGCGCATGCGGCCGTCTGTCATTCACGTGCTTGGCGACGCCGAAGAGTGCTCCCGCCGCCTCATGGGTTCCGGCTTCGTGGCGGCCGATGACTACGTGATCACCAATGCTCACGTAGTGGCCGGTACGCAGACCGTGCGCTTGGATACCAAGGTGGGCCTCAAGGACGCGACCGTGGTCTACTACAACCCGGATGTGGATGTGGCGGTGCTGCACTCGCGCGACCTGGGCATCGATCCACTGCCATGGGCCCAGGCCCCGGCCCAGACGGGCGATGATGCCATGGTCATGGGCTTCCCGCACTCTGGGCCTTTCGACGCCGAGATGGCGCGCGTGCGCGATCGCATCACCATTTCCGGCCCGGATATCTACTCGCATGGTCGCGTGGAACGCGATTCCTACACCGTGCGCGGCAAGATCCAACAAGGAAATTCCGGCGGGCCGCTGGTCAACACGGCCGGCGAGGTCCTCGGCGTGGTCTTCGGTGCCTCGGTGGATGATTCCGAGACGGGCTATGCCCTAACCGCCGATGAGGTCAACGCCCAGATCGGAGACATCACGCGGCTTACCCACCCGGTTGATACCGGGGAGTGCGTGGCGCACTAGCGATGTTCTTGTAGCCAGGCCGCTAGCGTGGAAACGAAATCCGCCGGTGCTTCCAGGTGCGGAAGGTTCTTCGCGCCGGGGACGGTCGTGGCGGTAAATCCGCGGCGGGCGCGCGAGGCGGCGCGGCGGACCACGGGGTTCCACAGTCGCTGCTGGGCGTGGATGAAGAGCACGGGACGCTCTACTGTCAGTTCTACCCAGGTCAAGGGGACCACGGCGGTGCGCATGCGGTGGTTCCACAAGATTCCACGGCGGACGCTGCCGATGCGGGAGGCGCGCAGGCGGAGATCGAGGATGCGGTCTAGGGTGGCGTCGGCAAGCGAAGGCCCCGTATCCAGCTCCAACTCCTTGCGGTAGGCGCGCGGGCTAAGCAGCAGGTTTTGGGCGCGGGTAACGCGCGGCAGGCGGCACAGCAACGAGCGCAGGTTAATCCACCCAAAGTCCCACGGCCGGGCAGCAATCGCGCGGCGCAGATCCACCGGGTGGGCGGCGGAAATGGAGGCCAGGCCGCGCACCCGCTCAGGGCGCTCTGCCGCCAAGCACCATGCCACGGCGCCACCCGTATCGGCGCCCACCACAAAGGCATCGTCATGGCCCAAGGCCTGAATGAGCCCGCTAATATCGCCCACTAAAGTGCGGATATCCTGCCCCGCATCAATGGGCGGCTTATCGGACATACCAAAGCCCCGCATATCCACGGCCGCGACGTGGAAGCCGCGTTGTGCAATCGGCGCTATGACCTCCTGGTAATCGAACCATCCGCCGAAGGCGCCGTGGATGAGCACCACGAGTGGCTGCGTGCTATCGCCCGCCGTGGCGACGTGCAGGCGAATGCCGCGGGTGTGGACGAACTCATGTGCATAAGGTCCATCCAGCTCCACCGTTGAGGGGGGCAGGGGTGCGAAGGCCATGGTGCCGCCTTTCTATAGTTGGGGCAGAAACGGTAGAGAAGAGGGGGCGGAAGTACACAAAATCCGCCCCAGGCTAGCTAGGGCGGATAGAGGGGTGCACGTACGCGTGGCGCCTGCCGGTTTAGGTGTAGAGGCCGTTGGTGTTCTTACGGTCCAGGGACTTCTGCGCCTTGCCCGGAACCAAGTTCTTGAGTTCCTTGGTGGAGTCAATGGTCTTCTGCGGGGCCTTGACCTGCTTGACGTTCTTCAGGCCAACGAAGGCCAGGATGCCGGCGAGGACGATCATGATCAAGAAGACGATCAGGAACGCTGCCCAGCGGTCCAGCCAGACGGCGAGGAGCTCGGCCAAGAAGAAGAAAAAGAAGAAGGAGCTATACAGTGCGATGGTGCCTGCGCCGCCGAAGAGGCCTGCACCGATGCCGCCCTTCTTAGCGGACTCTGCCAGCTCGGTCTTGGCTAGCTCCACCTCGGAGCGTACGAGCTGGGACATCTGCTCGGTGGCGTTGGAGACCAGCTGGCCTACCGAGGTCTCGGACGAGGATGTATCCACGTCACTCAAAGGGATCGAGTTCACCTTCGGTGCAAATTGATCAGTACCGTCGGTAAAAAGTCCATCGTTGCTCACGATTAATTCTCCTCGCGTTTATCTAAACCTTGTAATGTCCCCAACAATAATGGAATCACTATTATCCCATGGTGCCACGCATACTTAGGGACTTCCACGGCTATCCTAATGGATATGTCAGAAAATGACGCGTTATCCCCGCTGTTTCGCCTGCCGGGGGTAAAAGAAAGTGCAGAAAAGGCCGCCGCTGCCATTGCCCGTGCACACCGCCGACCTGCAGGATTGCGCAAGTTTAAGGTTATCTCTGCGGAGTCCCTCATGCGCGGCGCCCGTGTCAGCGTGGCGCTGGACGGCCACGCCATCCCCCCACATCCGGGACCGGAAGATATGGAAGAAGGGCCGCTGGCCAGCGCTGTCAGTGCCTATTCCGTGGCCGCCCCGGAACTCTTAGATGCCACGGTGCGATCCTTTGCGCGGGCACCGCTGCAGGTGCTGGCGCGCATCGACGTCGCGGCCGGAGGCACCGGCATTCCGGCCGGCGAGAGTGCGCGCTTGCAAGGGTTGGGCCGGCTCATCGCGCAGGGTGGCGGTCCCGCTTTCGATCTCTTGCTGCCGAGCGTGGTCCATGCCGAGATTGCCGCCGGCGAGTTCTTTGGCCCTCGCAGTGGCCTCGTCGCGCGCGTTGCCTCCCGCCTCGCCGCGGTGCATACGGGCTTTGACCCGCGCGGTTTTGCCGTGCCCGAGGTCTACTACACCCGCCACCGCGCCGAGTATGCCGCCGCGGTGGACAATTACCGCACCGCGCTTGCCGACGCCCTCTTAACCCACCTCACCGCCTGGACTGCCGGTGGCAAAGAAGCCGACGCGATTGCTCGCGCGGCCTAAGAGGCGCGCCGTGGGCCCCGCTTGGGCGGGCCAGGGCGGCCCGGATGCTGCGTTAGCCACAGGCCAGCGCCGATAACTGCCGCGGTACCCGCCAGAACGGAAGCGCCGATTCCAATTTCCTTGGCGGTCGGTGCAGGAAGGAGCGGCACCGGGTCCTTAAACGAGCGGATCTCCCATTGGTGGGCGAGGGCGTGGCGCTTTAGTTGCTTGTCCGGGTTGACGGCGACGGGGTGGCCTACCTTTTCCAGCATCGGGATATCGGTAGCGGAATCCGAGTAGGCATAGCTGGCATTAAGGTCGAGGTTTTCTGCCGCTGCGGTCTGATCCAGTGCCTCTGCTTTAGTGGGGCCCTTGCAATAAAAGAGCACCTCCCCGGTAAAACGGCCGTTTTCCTCTGCCAATTCGGTGGCAATGACGTGTTCGACGCCGAGTTCTTCTGCGATGATGTCCACCAGCACGGCCGCGGAGGCAGAGACAATGACCACGTGGTGGCCAGCGGCGCGGTGGGCGCGGATAAGTTCGCGGGCCTCAGCATAAATGGAGGGCGTGACCACGTGATGCATGGTGTCGCGGGCGATGGCGCGCACCTCGTCCACGGACCACCCAGTGACCATTGCGGTGAGTTGGTCGCGGGTGGAATCCATGCCTTCGCTGGTCAAACCGGAGAACATATAGCTGGCCTTAGCAAGTGATAGCTGCAGTGCTTCGGCCGGCGAGATGAGCCCGTTGTGGAGGAACTCGCGGCCAAACGCATAGGCCGAGGAGGTGGCGATGATGGTCTTATCGAGATCGAAAAACGCCGCGGTGCGTGCGGGGTCGCCGCCAGCGCGGGTGGTGGCGCGGCGGGGATGACGGGGCTCGCGGGAAGTAGTCATGATGTGCTGCCGAGTGTAGCCGCACTTAACGCTTGCTGGTGTAGAAGTGGCTGATGTTAGCGGTGATTTGTATGTCACTAATGTGGGATTGGGAGTCCGCGTGGGGGTGGCGCTGGGTGAACATGCATTCGGTGCAGGTCAGCGCCGTGACCGTGGAAATCTGCTGTTAGCTGTTGTGATTGGGTGGCGAACATGTCATAATAAGCCGTGCAAGGCCCCGATATACCGTGCGGCCTGCCCCGGCTCACCCCCCGAGGCCGGGTTACTGACGGCCCGCGCGCACACCCCCCCCGATGCGCGGGCCGTCACCTATATCTACCGCCGTGCGGCGCCGGTTAGGGTTAAGGGTCAAAATGTGTGTCTGGTTCGGCGTGTCGGTGGGGGTTAGATTTGCCAGCTTCCAGGCCGGCTGACTGGGCGTAGACGGTGTAAGTGAAGTCCTAGTCGTTGGGACAATCAGTACGGCCGACGGTGCGCTAGGAAACACCGGCTAGGTAGCTTCTACTACGCAACCGTCCCAACGTGCGCGGCACTAGAGCCAATTCTTTGAGCTAGTTCCGTTCAGGTTGTCGGCGCAGCGCAGCAGGCGATGGGCTGGGC
Organism: Corynebacterium sp. c3Ub_189; assembly: GCF_039907195.1. Classification (NCBI taxonomy): domain Bacteria; kingdom Bacillati; phylum Actinomycetota; class Actinomycetes; order Mycobacteriales; family Corynebacteriaceae; genus Corynebacterium; species Corynebacterium sp. c3Ub_189. The sequence continues at coordinate 55,110 of NZ_JASBOF010000011.1, forward strand.
AAATACTGCTGCATTGGGGGCATCGGGAGTGAATCTTGATGGCGGAGAGCCACCTGGTTAAAACCGCCATCGGTCGAAGCTTCGGCTGTCCGATTTGTTGCATTTTGTATCTTCACCGCAGTAGCAGTGTGGTCGAACGACCGTCTTCTACCACAGATTGGCAGCGACACCGGGGTTTTAGCGTCCCAAGGCCAGATATATGCTCCCGAAGCGTATATTTGACGTTAACTCAAAGGTCAGAGCCTAAAAATCCCCGTTTCCAGACACACTTTCTGACCCTTAACCCGCCGGTTATCCACAGATTTTTGGTTGAAACGACAACCAAACTAGGTCCACATGGTGACTTCGGGCGGGTTATCCACAGCGCTGCTGCCAGAGCCTCGCTGCGGTTGCGCGACTGTTTCAGGCTATGAGGCATGAACGCACTACACCCTGATTCCACCGTCATCGTCGTCGCCATTGGTGACGAAGCGCTGCGCGCCGAGGCCGTTCACGCCGCGGCTGCGACCAGCCACGATGTGCTGACCGTAACCGATCCCCGCGATATCCCACGCAGCCTGCCCGGCGCCTATGCGGTACTAGTTGATTCCTTGATGGCCCGCGTGGTGGCAGCAGCGCAGCGCACCCACACCGCGCCTGCGCCCGTGCTTTTCCTCGCTGCGGATCCCGGACCGATTGACTACGAGGCGGCGCTCGCCTGCCACGCGGAGAGCGCCTTTATCATCCCCGCCCAGGTGAAGGAGTTGCTGGCGAGCATCGCCGCGGCGGGCGCGCCGCAGGAAGCGCGGCCGGGCAGCGCGACCATCGCTGTGGTGGGCGCGAGCGGTGGGGTGGGTACTTCTACCTTCGCGGCCGCGCTGGCCCGCACCCAGTGCGCAGCCGACGGTCGCGCCCTGCTTATCGACGCCCACCCATACTCCGGCGGCCTCGACCTCCTGCTCGGCGTAGAAGCGGAACCGGGGGCGCGCTGGCCGGAGCTTACCGTGGGCGATGGCAGCATCGATGCCGCCGATCTCTACCGCGCGCTGCCTTCCACGCCTGATGGAGTAGCGGTGCTCTCGGCCGCGCGCAGCACCGTCGCGGATCCCTTCCGCTTGGAAAAAGACCTGCTTGCCCGGGTGGTAGGGGCGGCCCATGCGGGCGAAGGGGTATGCGTGGTGGATTGCACCCCGGAGACTATCCCGGATGCCTGTACTCACGTGGTCATCGTGGTGGCCGCGGAGGTGCGATCGGCAGCGTCGGCCGCGCAACTCCTGGTGCGTCTCGATGCCGCGCGGCGCAGGTGCGTGGTGGTGCTGCGGCAACGCCAGTGGGCGTCGTTAAGCGCGGCGGAAGTAGAACGCATCGTCCACAGCACGGTGCTGGCAGAATTGCCGACGCTCCGGGGCCTCACGCGCGCGGTAGAAATCGGTGGCCTGCCGCAGCGCCTCCCCGCACCCTTGCGTAAGGCCGCCCGCGCGGTCCTCGAGGAGGTCGGCGTATGAGCGAGCATAAAGCAGCACAAGAAACGCTAGAAAAGATGCAGCGCATCATTGCCGCCGAGCCCGAATTGGTGCATGATGCGGCAGCCCTGGCCCGGCGCATTCGCGCAGAGGCCGGCGTGATTAGTGACGTCGCGGTGCTCGACCTGCTGCGCCGCCTGCGCCAAGACGCCACCGGCATGGGCCCGCTCGATGCGGTGCTGGGGCGCGAGGGCGTTACAGACGTCGTAGTCAACGGGCCACACGCGGTATTCATGGACCGCGGCGAAGGCCTTGAGCGCACCGATATCACCTTCCGCGATGATGCCGAGGTCCGCCAGCTGGCCAGCCGGCTTGCGGCAGCTTCAGGCACGCGCCTCGATGATGCGCAGCCCTTTGCCGATGGCCGCGTTACTCGCCCCGATGGTGTCGTGCTGCGCGTCCACGCCTTGCTAAGCCCGCCCGCGGTGGCCGGGACTTGCCTGAGCCTGCGCGTATTGCGCCAAGCGCAGACCACCCTGCCCCAGCTTGTAGACAATGGCACGCTGCCTGAAGACATCGCGGCACTGCTGCGCGCCGTGGTGGACAAGCGGATTTCCTTCCTCGTCATCGGCGGCACCGGTTCCGGCAAAACTACCCTGCTCTCCGCGCTTTTGGGAACCGTCTCCGAGCGCGAACGCATCCTCGTTATCGAGGACACCGCCGAGCTCTCCCCGCACCACCCGCACTGCGTCAGCGTGGTCTCGCGCCGGGCCAACGCGGAGGGAAGCGGCGAGGTCACGATGTCACAACTGCTGCGCCAAGCGCTGCGCATGCGGCCGGACCGCATCGTGGTGGGCGAGATCCGCGGCCGCGAGGTGGTGGACCTCCTCGCCGCGCTCAACACCGGCCACGACGGCGGCGCCGGCACGCTGCACGCCAATTCCCTCTTTGAAGTACCAGCCCGCATGGAGGCGCTCGCCGCCCTCGGCGGCTTGGACCGCGCGGCGCTGCATTCGCAATTGGCGGCGGCTGTGCACATGGTGCTGACCATGGAGCGCACCCCGCAGGGCCGCCGCCTCGCCCATATCGGTTTGCTCGAGGGAAACCCAGTGACCCCACGCATCATCTGGAGCGCCGAAGATGGCCCGGCAGACGGCTTCGCGGAATTCTCCGCGCAGCTTCTGGGCGAGCCTGCCGGGGAGGCCAGCCATGCTTAGTTACCTCATCCTTGCCGCTGCGCTGCTTATACCCGCGCCCTCGAGTGCCGGCCGCTTGGCCTCAGCCACGCGCCGGGCACAGACCAGCTCGGTGGTGATCTTAGGCGCAGTCTTTTGCGGCAGCCTCGTCTTCTACTCGGTGGGACGCATCAGCATCGCCATCGCTGCCGCCATTATCGCGTGGTGCGTGTCCTGGTACGCGAAGGATATTGTGGCCGCGCGGGCGGAGCGGCGTGGCCGCGAGGGGCTGGCCGCTTACCTGGGCGTGGTCACCGCAGACCTGCGCGCAGGGGCGACCTTGGCTGGGGCGCTCGCCCGCGGCGTGGAGTCCCTGCCAGCCACCACCCCGCGCGAGGTATCCACAGCACTAGAGTCCACGGCCGCCCTTGCCGCGCGCGGTGCGCCGCCGCACATGGCGCTGACAGAAGCGCAGGGCGGCAAGGCCCTGTCAGAGCTTCACCGCTTAGGTCACTTATTAGAGCTTTCCACCTACCACGGCATTGCGGTGGCCAGCTTGCTCGACCAAGCCCAAAGCCGCCTCGACGCTTCCCGACGCCACCAGCAATCCACCTCCGCTAGCCTGCAAGGCCCCCAAGCCACCGCCACGGTGCTCGCGTGCCTGCCCATAGCCGGCATCGCCATGGGCGGGGCCATGGGCGCCAACTCGCTCGGCTTCCTTTTAGGCGGCGGTTTAGGCGGCATCCTCCTCGTGGTGGGCGTGGCGCTGGCCTGCGGCGGATTCGCCTGGTCGCGCGTCATTATCCGGAAGGCGGCCGCATGACCCCGCTCATCTTTATCGCCCTCGCCGCCCTTGTCGGCCTGCCATCGCACACCGCCCGCTTGGCACCTGCCAGCGCAACCGAGACCACCGCCAAGACCCCGCGCGATGGCCCGACCGCGCGCGGGGGACTGATAAGCAAGCTCAAGCCCGCCGTACCGCTGGATCCACTGGCAGTAGCTGGCGACGTCGAGCTCTTCGCAGCGTGCCTGGCCGCAGGGCTATCCGTACATGGCGCCACCACCGCGGTGGCCCGCACCGCGGATGCCCAGACCAAGGAACTGTGGGAGACCGTCGCCGCGCTGCTCGGCGTGGGCGTTCCCGCGCACTCCGCGTGGGGCCACATGAAGGGCCATGCGGGGCTGGAGGACTTAGCGCAGCTTGTCATCATGTCGGGCCAATCCGGCGCCACCATCGCGGCCGGGTGCCATCGAATCTGTACTTCTTTGCGCGCGGAAGCATCCGCCCACGCCACGGCGCAGGCGGAGCGCGCAGGAGTATTTATCGCCCTCCCGCTGGCGGTGTGCTTCCTGCCAGCATTCATCGTTCTAGGACTTGCGCCCGTAGTTATCAGTTTGGGCGCACAACTTCTCTAAACCTCACATGAAAGGACACTAATCATGCACGCACTAAATAAGTATTCCCAGCTCATCCGTAATGACGAGGGGATGAGCACCATCGAATATGCCATGGGATCTTTAGCGGCCGCCGCGCTTGCCGGGGTGCTCTACATGGTCATCAACGGCGGCGGGGTGGTCGATGCCATCGAGGGCATCATTACCGACGCCCTCTCGAATACCCCGAGCTAGCGACGCTCTTTAACCGCGGCCGGCGGGCCCAACCCGCCGGCAGAAAGGAGGAATGATGCACAGGGTATTTGATGACGATGGCTCCGTGACCATCGAGGCCGCCTTGGCTTTAAGCTCCCTGGTCTTGGTCGCGGCGGGAATCGTGGGTGCCATTGCCACGCTGGCATCCTATATCGCCGCGGTGGACATGGCGGGCGCGGCCGCGCGTTCGCACGCCATCGGCGTCGAATACCATCCCCCGCGCGAGGATGCCCAGGTCAGCGTGGAGGAAAGCGGTGGGTTGGTGAGGGCGTCGGTAAGCGTCGATGCCCCCGTCGGCACCATGCGCTCCGAGGCGGTATTTCCGGCCGAGGTGGGCGGAAATGAGTAGGCCGAGGCGCTGCGGCGAGGAAGGCTATGCCACCATTGCCGCGGCCGGCATCATCGTCGCCATCGTGAGCCTCCTGCTAATCGTGGCGGCAGTGGGCTCGCGCGTGGCCGCGCGCCACGAGGCCCAAGTGGCGGCCGACCTCGCGGCGGTTGCCGGTGCCTGGGCCCTCGCTACGGGTGAAGATGCTTGTGCCGCCGCGCGCGATACCGCCGCGCTCAACAACGCCACCTTAGAAACCTGCTCCGAATCCGGCCGCGATGTCATTGTCACCGCCACAGTCCGTGGCCGGTCCACTCAAGCGAAGGCCGGGCCGGTATGACCTGGCAGGAAGCAGTAGTGCGCCTTATCCCCACCGCGGTGGCAGCCGTAGCAGGCTTCATCGCTTGGCGGGAATACCGCCGAATGAATTACTGGATGGTATTTTCTCCCCACAATTCTGGGATTATTATCGGACGTTGAAGGAGATTCCCCTTTTATCAACACGCTGTGGGATTTTGCCCAAGAGTTTAAAGAGGGTGAGCTCGACAAATCTGCCCCGAAAGAAGAAAGAGGCGATGCTCCATGAGGCATCCGCAAGGCTCGCCTTTTTACGAGCCGAATCCTGAAGTGCGGCGCACTCGCGCACGTGCAGCGGCGGAAATTCAGCGCATAATATTGGAGCGGTTTCCTCATCGGCGTGAGGAGCTATTGCAGCGCAGCGCCGACTATGAATACGCGCGGGCGCAACGAGTAAATGAAGAAGAAGGCAAAACCGCTTAAGTTGAGGCTAGCCCTGCGTCATGGTGACCAGCGCACCCAGTAGCTTGATGGCACCGTCCTTGCTCAGCGGATTGTTTCCGTTTCCGCACTTGGGCGACTGGACGCACGACGGGCAACCGGCTTCGCACGGACAAGAGCGCACCGCCTCGAAGGTGGCCGCGATCCATTCGGGGAAGCGGCGGAAGCCTTCTTCCGCAAAACCGGCGCCGCCGGGGTGGCCGTCGTAGACAAAGACGGTGGGCAGCTGGGTATCGGGGTGCAGCGCGGTGGACACGCCGCCGATGTCCCAGCGGTCGCAGGTGGCGATAAGCGGTAATAGGCCAATGGCGGCGTGCTCGGCCGCGTGTAGGGTGCCGGGCGTATCGGAGGCCGTCACACCCATGGCGGAAAGCGCCATCGGATCGATGGTGTAGGCCACCGCCCGGGTGACCAGGCGCTGTTCGGGGAGATCGAGGGGGATATCGTCGCCAATGGTGCCATCGGCAAGCCGCACCTGGTAGCCGGTGACGCGGTCGGTGACCTCCACCTCCACGTCCGCCACCCACAGCCCTGGGGAGTAATTGACCAGGTTATCGGCCTCGCGCAGGATGCGGATATCCGTGGTGGAGCGCGGAGTCGTGGAATAGTCCGGGGCCTCGGGCCGGGCCAGCGCCAGGTAATCGCTGAGGATGAGCTCCTCGATGACAAAACTTTCGCCCTGGTGCAGGTACACCGCGCCGGGGTGGACCTGGCTGGTAGCGCGGGCGGCGTCGATGGTGCCGAGCAGGCGGCCGTCGGAGGAATCTACGATCATGACTTCCTCGCCTGCCCCGCCGCGCAGCGACACCGCGGTATGCGCCGTTTCGGGCGAGAGTTCCTCCGGTGAATGGGCAGGGACGGGCACGGCGAACCAGCCGCGCTCGCGGCGGCGCAGCAGGCCAGATTCGGCCAGCTGGTGAACCACATCCTGCGCGCCCCAAGCGGCAATCGTGGCATCATCCAGTGGCGTTTCCACCGCGGCGCAATAGACGTGGCCGAAGAGGATATACGGATTGGCCGGGTTGAATACGCTGGCCTCCACCGGCCGGCCCAGCAGTGCCTCCGGATGATGGACCAGGTAGGTATCCATCGGCTCGTCGCGGGCGATGAGCACCACGAGCGAGCCCTGTCCGCGGCGGCCGGCGCGCCCTGCCTGTTGCCAAAAACTTGCGACGGTCCCCGGGAAACCGGCCGTGACCACTGCATCGAGCCCACCGACATCGATGCCCAGCTCGAGGGCGGAGGTGGTGGCGACGCCGAGCAAGGAGGCGTCATCAAGCGCGCGCTCCAACTTGCGGCGGTCCTCGGCCAGGTAACCTGCGCGATAGGCGGCGATGCGCTGGGCAAAATCGGGCCGGCCGAGGCTACCGGAGAGCACCTCGGCCGCGCGCATGGCCACCACCTCGGTCGAGCGGCGCGAACGCACAAAGGTCATGGTGCGCGCGCCCTCAGCGATGAAGGAGGCCATCATCTCGGCCGCCTCGGTGGTGGCGGCGCGGCGCACCGGCGCCCCGTGCTCGCCCTCGGCCCCCTCGATAAAGCCCGGCTCCCATAGCGCCACGGTGCGCGCGCCGGTGGGGGCGGTGTCCTCCGTAATCGCGCGGGCAGGCCGGCCGGTAAGGCGCTGCGCATGCCGGCCCGGGTCCTTCATAGTGGCCGAGGCATAAATAACCGTCGGCCGCGAGCCATAGTGCGCGCACAGGCGCAACAGGCGCCGCAGCACCAGCGCCACGTTCGCGCCAAATACGCCCCGGTAGGAATGGCATTCATCGATGACAATGAACTCCAGGTGCCGCAGCAGCCGCGCCCACCGCGCGTGCGCCGCCAGCAGCGACATATGCACCATATCCGGGTTGGAGAAAACGAACCGCGAATGATCACGCACGCCCGCGCGGGATTCCTGCGGCGTATCGCCGTCATAAGGCGAGGGCACCACGCCTTTGAGCGCCGGAATGCCCCGGCACAGCTCGAGCACCGCCTGCAGCTGGTCCGATCCCAGTGCCTTGGTGGGGGTGAGATACAGCGCGCAGGCGGTCGGCTCCTGCGCCAGCCGGCTCAGGATGGGCAGCTGGTAGCCCAGGGACTTTCCCGAGGATGTGCCGGTAGAAATTACCGTATCCTCGCCGGCCCAGGCCGCCTGCGCCAGCTCGGCTTGGTGGCTATACAGCTTGCCGACGCCCCCTTCGACCAGCTTCTCCTTCAACTCCGGCAGCACCCATTCGGGCCACTCGGCATACTGCGCGCGCTGCGGCGGCAGGGTGGTGTGAAATGTGAGAGTGGACTCATCGAGGCGGCGCTGGATGAACTCGAGGAGCTCTTCTCCCAGGGGATTATCCGTTTCCGGGTGAGCCAATTTCTACCCCCTCATGAGTTAGGCCTATCGCTTTGGCGTGGAACGTGTCACACTTATATGAGGCCAATGATGTCTTGGTGCGGTGTTTACACTTTAAGGTACTGCTAAAGGACGCATTTACCGAACCCCTCGGCGCGGAATCGCCGCACCGCCAATCAAGAAAAGGACTGCACACCATGGCACAAGGAACCGTTAAGTGGTTTAACTCTGAAAAGGGCTACGGCTTCATCGAGCGCGCGGACGGCGAAGGCGATATCTTCGTCCACTACTCCGAGATCCAGGGCAGCGGCTTTCGCACCCTAGAGGAAAACCAGCAGGTCACCTTCGAGGTAGGCTCCGGTCCGAAGGGCGAGCAGGCCCAGTCCGTGTCCGTAGTTTAGGCGGCCGGCTCCCCTGCTCAGGCCTTTCTGCTCAGGCCTTCCTGCTACGGCGTTTCGGCGTAGCCGCGGCGGGTATCCCACCACTCGGTGAACTTATTCTGCAGTTTCTGCAGGCCCACGCCGATGATGACGGCGGCGATGATGCTGACCACCACAGCCAGCACCGGCGAATTGGAAAAGGCCATGCCGCCCAAGTAGCCAATGGCGAGTGCCTGGGCCGCCCAGAGCGCAACACCAATGGTGTCGAAGAAAACAAAGACGATCCACGGGAAGCGCATGGACCCCAGCAGGATGGTCATAAACAGGCGCGCTGAAGGAATGAAGCGGGCAATAATAATGGCCGCACCGCCGCCGCGGCGCATATTGCGCTTGACCCAGTTGAGTCCCTCGTAGGCCTTAGAACCTTTAGGCACGCGCTGGAGCAGGGGCATGAAGCGCGTGCCCAGCAGGAAACAGAGATTATCGCCCATCATGGCGGCAATGAGCGCTACAAAAAACATGGTGGGCAGGTGTGGAAAGCCCTGGGAGCCGGACCAGGCGCCGGCCATATTGAGCGGGATTTCAGAAGGCAGCACGGGGAAGAAGCAGTCACCGAAGATCAGCACGCCGACCAGCGGGTAGATCCACTCTGTGGACATGACGGTTTCAATCCACATAGTGATGGTGTCAACCATGAATCCTCCCCGGGCGTCGTCTTGGGTGTGCTATTGTGCCCCACAATGCTTTCACAGCTACTGGGCGTTCTAAGTAGGCCAGTATAGACCCGTTCCGTGGGGGTACATAGTGCCCCTGAAAACGGCCTTTTGGCAGTACCGCGTATATGGTGCGAGAAAGGAAATGCAGATCAACTGTGTACGCTAGGGGCGATTGCTGAAAGCGTGCATACCTTATTGTTCGCATCATCGAAAGGGATGAAGTCGAAGTGGCAGAAGCAGCCGGGCCGGGAAAGACCTTGGTGATCGTCGAGTCGGCGACGAAGGCGAAGAAGATTCAGCCTTACCTCGGAGATAACTACATCGTGGAGGCCTCCGTGGGCCATATCCGCGATCTTCCCCGCGGCGCTGCGGACGTGCCGGCTAAGTATAAGAAGGAATCCTGGGCGCGCCTCGGCGTGAACCCGGAGGATGACTTCGCCCCGCTGTATGTGGTGAGCCCCGATAAGAAGAAAAAGGTCGCGGACCTCAAGTCCAAGCTGAAGCAGTGCGATCAGCTCTACCTCGCAACAGACCCCGACCGCGAGGGCGAGGCCATCGCCTGGCACCTGCTGGAGGTCCTCAAGCCTAAGGTGCCGGTGCGCCGCATGGTTTTTAACGAGATCACTAAGTCCGCGATCCTGGAGGCCGCGGATAATACCCGCGATCTGGATTACAACCTTATCGACGCCCAGGAAACCCGCCGCATCCTCGACCGACTCTACGGCTATGAGGTCTCCCCGGTGCTGTGGAAGAAGGTCATGCCGCGGCTTTCTGCCGGCCGCGTGCAGTCGGTGGCCACCCGCGTCATCGTCGAGCGCGAGCGCGAGCGCATGGCGTTCATCCCGGCCGACTACTGGGACCTGGCAGCCACGCTAGATACCGGCGCTGCGGACGCGGACAACCCCGCTACTTTCGACGCCCGCCTCACGGCCGTCAATAGCAAGCGCGTGGCCTTGGGCCGCGACTTTGATGACCGCGGAAACGTCAAGAGCAAAGACGTCATCGTCATCACCGAGCCGCAGGCCAAGGCGCTAGAAACCGCGCTGCGCGGTGCGGATATGCAGGTCGCTGGGGTCGAACACAAGCCCTATACGCGCAAGCCCTATGCGCCGTTTATGACCTCGACGTTGCAGCAGGAGGCTGGCCGCCGCCTGCACTTTACCTCTGAGCGCACCATGCGCATTGCGCAGCGCCTGTACGAAAACGGCCACATTACTTATATGCGTACGGATTCGACCTCGCTGTCCAAGCAGGGCCTGTCCGCTGCGCGCAATTCCGCTACCAGCATCTATGGCGCAGAGTACGTCTCTGATTCCCCGCGCGTGTATGACCGCAAGGTGAAAAACTCCCAGGAGGCTCACGAGGCTATCCGCCCGGCTGGCGAGTCCTTCGCCACCCCGGGCCAGCTCTCCGGCCAATTGGATGCGGAGGAGTTTAAGCTTTATGACCTGATTTGGAAGCGCACCGTCGCCTCCCAGATGGCCGATGCCAAGGGAACCTCCATGAAGGTCACCGTAGCCGGCACCGCCGCCACCGATAAGGGCAGCTACGACGTGGAATTTTCCGCCACCGGCCGCACCATTACCTTCCCCGGCTTCTTGAAGGCCTACGGCGCGGACGACGCCAAGGGTGATAAGAAGGGCGAGACCCGCCTGCCGCATTTGGAGAAGGGCCGTGCCCTGACCGCCAAGGAGGTTTCCGCCGAGGGCCATTCCACCAACCCGCCGGCGCGCTATACCGAAGCCAGCCTGGTCAAGAAGATGGAGGATCTGGGCATCGGTCGCCCGTCCACCTACGCGTCCATCATCAAGACCATCCAGGACCGCGGCTATGTGGTTTCGCGCGGCAATGCGTTGGTGCCCTCCTGGGTTGCCTTCGCCGTCGTGGGCCTGTTGGAGGAAAACTTCACCGAGCTGGTGGACTATGACTTCACCTCTTCCATGGAAGACGAGCTAGACCAGATTGCCACCGGCATCGAGGACGGCACCGCCTGGCTAAACGGCTTCTACTTTGGCAACGCCGAGGCCAACGAGCAGAAGGCGGCCTCCATCGCCCGTCACGGCGGCTTGAAGTCGCTTATCGACGTCAACCTGGAAGCCATCGACGCCCGCAAGGTCAACTCCCTGCGCCTCTACACTGACACCGAGGGCCGCGACGTCTTCGTCCGCGTGGGCCGCTACGGCCCGTATATCGAGCGTGCCGTTGGCACTAACGACGACGGCAGCATCGAGTATCAGCGCGCCAACCTTTCCGAAACCGTCACCCCGGATGGCCTGAATGAGGAGCTGGCGGAAAAGCTCTTCGCCACTCCGCAGGGCGGCCGCGAGCTGGGCGAGAACCCGGAAAACGGCCGCATGATTGTGGCCAAGGAGGGCCGCTTCGGACCGTACGTTACCGAGGTCGTCCGCGAGGATGAGCGGGAGAAGGCCGAGGGTGAGGCCGAGGAGGTCGTCGCCAAGGAGCGTGCCGAGGAAGACAAGCAGCGCGCCGAGGAAGGCAAGCGCGCCAAGAATTGGGAAACCAAGACGGCCGCAAAGCAGAAGGAAAAGCGCGTCAAGGAGTACATCGAAAACAAACTCAAGCCGGGTACGGCCTCGCTGTTTAGCTCGATGGAGCCTTCTACGGTCACCCTCGAAGAGGCACTTAAGCTGCTTTCCCTGCCGCGCGAGGTGGGCGAGGACGACGGCGTGATGATCACCGCGCAGAACGGCCGCTATGGCCCATATCTGAAGAAGGGAAATGACTCGCGTTCCTTGGCCAAGGAAGAGCAGATCTTCACCGTCACCTTGGACGAGGCCCGCCGCATCTATGCCGAACCGAAGCGTCGCGGCCGCGCTGCGGCCCAGCCGCCGATCAAGCAACTGGGCGATAACGACGTCTCCGGCAAGCCCATGACCGTCAAGGACGGCCGCTTCGGCCCCTATGTCACCGACGGCACCACCAATGCCTCCCTGCGCCGCGGCGATGACCCGGAGCAGCTTACCGACGCCCGCGCGAACGAACTCCTTTCCGAGCGCCGCGCCAAGGAAGCTTCCGGCGAGACCAAGAAGAAGTCCACCAAGAAGTCCTCTAAGAAGACGACGAAGAAGAAGGCAACCAAGAAGGCCACCAAAAAGTCCACGAAGAAGGCTGGCAAGAAGGCAACTAAGAAGCCTTCGCCCGGCACGAAGAACGTGGTGAAGGCCGGCTCGCGCAAGAAGTAACCGCGTAAGGTGGCGGGCATGAACGATTTTCTTGCCCGCACCCAAGAAGGCGCCGCGGCCCTGTGGCGCGCCGTCACCGACATCAGCGCGCGGCCGGAGGTTTTGGCCGCGGTTCGCGAAGAACCCGCCGTAGGCGCCGGAGTTGTAGCCGGAGCCATTGGCCAAGTGGAAAAGGCCCGCCGGCTGACTCGGCCTTCGGCGCTCGGCGTGGCGGCCGTAACGGCGAACCATGCCGCCTATGCGTGGAGCCTCTATCGCCGCGGCGCGCGCAATGATGCCCTGGGCTGGGGCCTGCGCGCGGCCGCATGGGGCGCGGGCGTTGCCGCCACTCGCACACAGCCGACGGCCGCTGCGGTCGCGGTGGGCGGCGCGGCGGTGCTCACGACCTCGGCTTTGGCGGGAGACCCAGCGCTGCGCACCGATGCTGGCAAGGGCATCAGCCACGGCGCCAACCTGCTCGTTGTGGCCGAGGGGCTGACGGCCCTGCGCGCGGGGCTCGCGCAGCGATATCGCGGTAAGCGGAAGCAAGGGGCGCGCCTAGTGGGCGCGGCCGAGGCGGGTGCCCTAGTTGTCGGCCACCTGCTGCTTATTGATGGCCTGTGCCGCACGCGGTAGCTGCGGCTGCATCGTCGGACCGTAGGACAGCCGGCGGTGCACCGCCTCGAACGGCCCGCGAAGGTCGAAGATTTCCAGCACGCAGGCCCCGATAAGCGTGGCCAACCACACCGCGAAGGCCAGCGCGGCCTGGCCGAAGGCACCCAGATCGTGGCCGAAGTTCAGCGTGAACGGGTGCACGAGGCAGAAAAAGAGAATGGACTGCCCTACGTAGCCGCTCATGGAGCGCTTGCCCAGCGCCGCAAAGGGCCACAGCACCGCGGGCAGCGGCGCGCCGGCTGAAAGTCGCTCCTGCACCGGCTGCAGCATCAGCGCGAGCCCGGCCAGGATGCCAGGCCCGGTAAAGACTCCGATGAAAGCGTTGGCATTATTGGCCGCATTGGCCCAGCGCTGCTCGATGACCCCCAGCGTGCTCAAAGACCACAAGCTACCGATTACGACGGTAATGGCCACCGCAATGGCGACCCAGCGCAGGAGGGTGGGGCGGTGAGAGGGGACGTCGGCAAGCACGCCCTGGCGCGCCCACACAAAGCCCACCAGCATGACGGGCAGGTACATCAGCACAATGATTGGCGTGGCAATGGCCTGGCTGCCGAGGGTAATAAGCTGGCTAAGCAGCAGATCGGGGTAGGACTCGATGGTGCCAATGCCCTCCGTGGCCACCACGCCGCTGGGATCCGCAGCACCGGAAATGAAGGCTACCACCCCGCCCAGTGCGCACAGTGCGAACAAAATATAAGCAACGAGCATGAGGGTAGAATCCCGCTTGCGCAGCAGGAAGGCGATGATAATTCCGGCCACGCCATAGAAGAACATAATGTCGCCCCAAAACAGCAGCACCAAGTGCACTGCGCCCATCGCGGCCAAGAAGGCATAGCGCTTGGCGATGACCCCGCGTGCCGCCCGCACCGGAAACCCGCGCCGCCACAGACTCATCGCAATGAGTCCCACGCCAAAGCCGAGCAGGGTAGAGAACATGGGCAGTCCGCGGTTGTGGACAAAGAAGGCGCCAAAGACGACGGCCGCCTTATCCCACGCGCTGCCATCGATGATGCCGCCGAAATAGCTGCCCGGCCGGTCGGTGGTGATGATCCATGCCGTGGTCATATTGGCCATGGCGATGCCTAGAAGGGCCATGCCGCGCGCCACATCGGGCACGATCATGCGGGGCCGGGAAGCTGAGCTCACTGAAAACCTCGTTATACCTCGGAACGTTCTGCCAGGGTAGCGCGGATAGGGCGAGCCAGCTGGGTCATGCGGTGACGCCCGCGCAGCTCAATGGATTTCATCATAGTCCAGCGGGCCTGCTCGGCCTCATTGGCGGTCTTGAGCGTGGCGGCGTTGGTAAGCACCTGGCCCGGGGTGTCCTTGGCCAGCTCGGTTAGGCGCGCAGCCTCGTTCACGGCGTCACCGATGACGGTGTATTCGAAGCGATCCGCGCCGCCGATGTGCCCGGCGACGACGTGCCCCGCCGCCACGCCGATGCCCGCCTGCAGCTCCAGCCCGCGCAACTCGCCGCGCAGCTCGCGGGCGGCCTGCAGGGCCATGGAAGCGGAATCATAAACGTTGAGCGGCGCGCCGAAGACAGCCAGCGCGGCATCACCCTGGAACTTATTAATGATGCCCTTGTTGCGGTGCACCACCTCGACGACGTGCTCGAAGAACTTATTGAGCTCCTCCACTACCTCCTCGGGGGAGTGGTTGACGGCGAAGGTAGTAGAACCGATGACGTCAATGAAGAGCACCGCGACCTTGCGGTCCTCGCCGCCCAACTCGGGGCGCTCCTCTAGGGCGCGCTGCGCCACCTCGGCGCCGACGTAGCGGCCGAAGATATCGCGCACGCGCTGGCGCTCGCGCAGGCCACGCATCATCTCGTTGAAACCGGCCTGCAGTACGCCCAGCTCGGACCCGTCATAGATATCGACCTCGGCATTGTTCTCGCCGCGGCGCACCCGGTTAATGGCGTCCTGCAGCTCCACAATCGGGTCCACCACGCTCATCACCGCGAAGCTAGTACCGATAAACCCGGTGGCCAGGGCGGTAAGTGCCAGGGCCGTGATGGCGGGAACCAGGTCTCCTGCGGTGCCGGAGAAGAGCCCGGTGCTCTGGGCGATGAGCACCAGCAAGATGCCGACCAGCGGCACGCCGGAGGTCATCAGCCAGGCCGAAATGAGGCGGTACTTGATGGGCGGCTCCAGGGTGGCATCCTCGAAGCGGCGTGCCACCGCCTGGGCGGCCACCGGGCGCACGAGGCGTTCTGCCTGCAGGTAGGTCAAGATGACCACTACGAGGCCGGCCAGGGTGGCGGACACGCCTACGACGAGCCCGAGGCTGCCGGATTCCCGGCCGGAAATCACCACGGCCAGGATGATGCCGATGAGCCACACCGCGGCCGCCACCACGGATTGGTAGACGGGGATGCGCATGACCAAGTTGCGCACCATATTCGGATCGTGCTCGTCCGGGTTGCGCTGCCAGTCCAGCACCGGGCGGAAAAGCAGCAGGGTGACGGCGATGCCGATGACTACGGCAAAGATGAGGTACACCGCGGCGACGCCCATCAGGCTGGGCAGCTCGGCGGCAAAATCCTTAATCTCCGGCATCGGTAGGAAATAAAGGACAAAGGTCATGATGGCGATGGCACCGATGAGGTTCGCACCAAGGACTAAGGCGGCGTAGACCGGCCATTGGGTACCCATGAGCCATCGAGCGCCGCGCAGTAGTCTGTTCATGCCTTCATACTTTAGTAAGACCAGTAGGCTAGGGCGAGTGAATACCGGAAGCGTTGCGCAAAGATTGGCAGATACCCCAGGTGTGGCCCGTACCATCCTGGGCGCCGCTCGGGCGGCCAGGGGGATGCCGGGGGCAGACCCGCGGGCGATGAGCCATTCCTGGCTATTTACCGGGCCGCCGGGCTCCGGCCGTTCCCTGGCCGCCATCGATTTTGCGGCCGCGCTCATGTGCACGGACCCAGAGGAGCCGGGCTGCGGCCGATGCGAGGCCTGCCGCGCGGTGCTGGAGACCAAGCAGCACACCGATCTGGTCCTCGTGGATCCACAGGAGGTCATCATTCCCGTGGATACGGTGCGCGAGGTCATCGGCCGCGCGGCGAGCCTGCCCACGGTGGCCCCTTGGCGCGTGGTGATCTTCAATAACGCTGACCGCCTGAACAATAACGGCGCGAATGCCCTGCTCAAGACGGTGGAGGAGCCGCCAGCGCGCACCGTGATCATCATGTGCGCGCCTTCCGACGCCCCCGAGGACTTCTCCCAGACCCTCCGCTCGCGCTGCCGCCACCTCTACATTCCCTCCCCGTCGGTGGAGAGCATTACCGCCCAGCTGGTCAGCGAGGGCGCCTCGGATCATGACGCCCACTTGGCCGCCCTCACCTCCCTCCGCCACGTCGGCCGGGCGCGGCGCCTGGTCAACGATCCGGCGGTGCAAAAACGCCGCGCGGTGGCCATCAACCTGGCAGAAGAGGTCTTCCACGGCTCTCAGGGCTTCCAAGCGGTGACCTCGCTGCTGAAGATGGTGGACGCGGAGGCGAAGGACTCGCACAAGGAACAAGAAGAGGCCGAGCTGGCGAAGTTGGAACAAACCCTCGGCGTGGGCGCGAAGGGCAAGGGCGCGGCCAAGGCACAGCGCGACGCCCGCTCCGCCATCAAGGACCTGCAGGACCAGCACAAGAAGCGGGCGAAGCGCCGGGTGATCGACAACCTGGACCTTGTGCTTGTTGATCTCTCCGGCGTCTACCGCGATGCACTCATGCAGAAGGTGGGCGCGCAGGTGGATCTCACCCACCCGGACTTCGCTGGACTTTCTGGCGAGATCGCGCAGCGCGTGAGCGAGGAAGGCCTGCTGGACTGCCAGGCGGCCATTACGCTGTGCCGCGAGCAGCTGACCCAAAACGTCGGCACGCAGATTGCCTTCGACGGGTTGGTGGGCCGCCTGCGCCGTGCGTGCCTGTAGGCGGGGCCCGATTTCTATTCCGCGGCGCCCCTAGGTTAAACTCTCTCTTGCTGCACTGGCGCATGCCAAGCAGCGCGCCGCCTTAGCTCAGTCGGTAGAGCATTTCACTCGTAATGAAAAGGTCGCGAGTTCGATTCTCGCAGGCGGCTCCACAGAGGCCGCAGGTGTATAGCCTGCGGCCTTTCGCGGTTTTGGGGAAAGCGCGTTGTGGCGGCGGCGCGCTAAGCCCCGCCGTGGTTATTAAGCAGGCGCGGGACCACCTTGCCGGTAGCGTTGCGCGGGAGCTTGGCCAGGAAGTGCACGTCGCGCGGAACGGAGTGATCGGCAAGCTTGGTGCGGACCCAGTCGCGGATGGCGTCGGCGGTGAGGGCCTTTCCAGCGGCGTCGGCAGTAGGCACCGCCCACACGGCGATGCGCTGGAAAGTCTCGCTATCCTTTACGCCACCGGCGTGGACCTCGTGGATGCCGGGCATGGCCTCGAGGACCTCGGTGACGGACTGCGGGTGGACGTTTTCGCCGCCGACGATGATCATGTCATCGGCGCGGCCGACCACGTGCAGGAAGTCGTGCTCGTCAATGTAGCCCAAATCGCCGATGGAAATGAGCCCGTCCACCTTATTGAGCCGCAAATTCGGGTTGGTATAGCCGGTCATTGCGGTGGAGTTGGTCAGGTAAATCTCTCCCACCTCACCGCGCGGAACCGGGTGGCCCTCCTTATCGAGGATGCGCAGCTTCGTGCCGGAGGCCACGCGCCCGGCGATGGTGGGGTTGGCGGCCACCTGATCCATGGTGGCGGTCGTCGCCAGCGCGAGCTCGGTGGATCCGTACACGTTGCACAGGATGGCGCCGAAGCGCTCATTGGTCTCCTTGACCACCTCCGGGGTCAGCGCATTGCCGGCCGAGGCAATGAATTTCAGGCTCGAGGTATCGAACTCGCCGGCCGGGTCCCGCTCCACCAAGCGCTTAAAGAAGATGGGGGAGGAAATCATGCCATCGAGGCGGTAGCGCTGGACATCGTCAAGCACCTGCTCCGCATCGAATACCCGGCGGGTGACGATGGTATTGCGCAGGCCAAGGGCAATATTGATGCAGGCCCAGCCCCAGGTATGAAAAATGGAGGCGGTGAGCTGCAGGCGCTGGTCGGCGCGCCACGGAATCGTATCCACGATGGAGGCCAGCACCACGGGCAGGGTCGGTTCCGGCCGCACAATGCCCTTCGGAATGCCGGTGGTGCCGGAGGACATGAGCACGATTGGGCCGTGCTTGGGGAAGCGCGGCAGCTCCACGGCCGGTGGGTTCTTCACAATCTTGTCCAGCTTCGGCAGATCGCTTGCGCCCGTATCGTGCGCGATAATGACCGGGATATCGGTGTCCACGCGGTCGATGAACTCATCATCCACCACGAGCACGTTGATGCCGTTTTCTTCGATGCAGCCGGCCAGCTGTTCCGGGGAAGAACCCACGTTGAGCAGGTAAATAGAAGCGCCCACATAGCCCTTGGCGCCGAGTGGAATGATGATGCCGCGGCCGTTGCGTGCCATGACGCCGAGGCGAATCTCGGGCAGGTCCAGCGAGCGGAGGTAGCGGGCGAAGCCCTGCGTGTGGGTGCGCAGCTGGCGGTAGGTGAGGGTGCCGTCGTCGTCGATAAGCGCCAAGCGTTCCGGGCAGGCGAGGTAGCCTTGTTCGATCTCGCGCGCGGTGGTGAAGCGGTAGCGGGCCAGGTTCGGCAGCAGATTGAGCTGGGCCTTCGCGCCGCCTTGGTGGCTGACAAGTCCGGCGTTAAGAAGCGCCGGCACGAACCGGCCGAGGGCTGCAGCGTGGAATGTGAAATCAGAAAAATTCACGATCGGGAAAGCTCCAAATTAGCGAAGATAACGAAAAGATAACCATGGACGATATCGTGAGAGAGGCGGGCGGTGTTGCCGCCAACTCGAAATATGTTACAGAAGTAACTACAGTTACCTGAAGTTACTGGTGTTTCTAGAAAAGGATCTCATGAAATCTCTGCAGCTGAAAGTACTCTCCGTGGTGGCTTCCGCGCTGACCGTGCTGGGTGTGGTGGCCGCGCCGCAGGCCACCGCCGCGGAGCGCAACCTAGTAGCCTTCGGCGATTCCGTCTTGGCGGATCCAGATGCCGGCGCCTACTTCGCCCACCGCTACGATCCCTCTAAAGGTGTGGGCGTAGATTGCCCGACCTCCAATAACTACGCCAAGCGCGCCGGCGCCAAGCTGCGCCTTCCGGTGCGGGATTTCTCCTGCTCCGGTGCCGTGTCCATGTCTCGCGGTCCGCAGGTTTCCCAGCAGGTGGATGCGGCCATCCGCAGCGGTGCGCTGACTCCGGCTACCAACCGCGTAGTTATTACTACCGGTTTCAATGACACCTATAACCACCGCGAGCTCAACCTGCCGCAGATTCGTAAGCAATTCGCGGACCGCACCGCTCCGCAGATCGAGCGCATCAAGCGCGCGGCCCCGAACGCCCGCGTCCAGATCGTTGGCTACCCCACCATCGGTTCCGGCCCGTACTACTGCCTCTTCCACTTCGGTCCGCGCCCGGCCGATTCCACCTTCCTGCCGCCAATCCAGGACTTTGAGAATAAGGCCCAGTGGATGCAGGTGGACTTGGCGGCGCGCACCGGCGTGCAGTTCCTGGATATGAAGCCCTCTACCCGCAATAACGGCATGTGCGCCGATGCAAACCAGCGCATGTGGGCTGGTCTGGTGGACTTTACTGGCGGCGACGGCAACCTGCCCATCCATATGAACCAGCGCGGCCACGAGCATGCGGCCAACGTCATTGCCCGCTCTTAAAAAGAATTTTCAATAATGTGCCGATTTTGAAAATATCGGTACGCTTGGGCGCATGACTGTAAAAGCTGTTATTGCCCGCTCCAAGGGCGCGGAAGTCGAAACTGTCAACATTGTCGTTCCTGATCCCGGCCCTAACGACGTCATCGTGCGCGTCCAGGCCTGCGGTGTGTGCCACACCGACCTTGCTTACCGCGATGGCGATATTGAAGACGCTTTCCCCTTCCTGCTCGGCCACGAGGCCGCAGGCGTGGTGGAAACCGTAGGTTCTGCGGTTACCCACGTGGAGGAAGGCGACTTCGTCATTTTGAACTGGCGCGCCGTGTGCGGCGAGTGCCGCGCCTGCAAGAAGGGCGAGCCAAAGTACTGCTTCAATACCCACAACGCCTCCAAGAAGATGACCCTCGAGGATGGCACCGAGCTCACCCCTGCGCTGGGCATCGGTTCCTTCGCTGAGAAGACCCTGGTCCACGAGGGCCAGTGCACCAAGGTGGAAGACACCGACCCAGCCGCCGCCGGCCTACTGGGCTGCGGCATCATGGCGGGCCTCGGCGCAGCCGTGAACACCGGCGATATCCAGCTCGGCGAGTCCGTTGCCGTCTTCGGCTGCGGCGGCGTGGGTATGGCTGCCATTGCGGGCGCCAAGCTGGCGAGCGCGGCCAAGATCATTGCTGTGGACATCGACGAGTCCAAGCTGGAGACCGCCCGCGAGTTCGGCGCGACCGACACCATCTGCTCCAAGGATCTGTCGGAGCAGGAGGTTATTGACGCCGTCCGCGAGCTCACCGGCGGCTTCGGCACCGACGTCTCTATCGACGCCGTGGGCATTCAGCCCACCTGGCGCCAGGCCTTCTACTCCCGCGACCACGCCGGCCGCATGGTCATGGTGGGCGTGCCGAACCTCACCGACCACGTGGATATCCCGGCCATCGACCTCTACGGCCGCGGCGGTTCCATTAAGCCCGCGTGGTACGGCGATTGCCTCCCAGAGCGTGATTTCCCCGCTTATGTGGCGCTGTCTAAGGCCGGCAACTTCCCGCTGGATAAGTTCGTCTCCGAGCGCATTGCGCTTGACGACGTCGAGCAGGCCTTTACCACCATGAAGTCCGGCAAGGTTCTACGTTCGGTGGTGGAGTTCTAATGCGTATCGATAGCACGGTTACTTCTGGCAAGTTCCGCCTCGATGGCGGCGAGTGGGACGTGGACAATAACGTCTACGTCGTGGGCGATGACTCCAGCGTGTACGTGGTGGACCCCTCCCACGATCTCGATGCGGTAGCAGAGCTCGTTGGCGACCGTCGCGTGGAAGGCATCTTGCTCACCCACGCGCACAATGACCACTGCGAGCTCGCCCCCGAGGCCGCCAAGCGCTTCGATACCGAGGTCTACCTGCACCCGGACGATGACATGCTGTGGCAGGAGTCCAATGGTGATGCTCCGTACACGCCATTGGCGGACCGCGGCCAATTCGATATTGGCGGCGAGAAGATTACGGTCTACCACACCCCGGGCCACTCCCCGGGCTGCGTGGTGCTGCACGTGGGCGAGACGCTGCTGTCGGGCGATACGCTCTTCAACGGTGGCCCTGGTGCCACCGGCCGCAAGTACTCCGACTTCGATGTGATCATCGAGTCGCTGAAGAACGTCGTCTTCACCCTGCCCGAGGACACCAAGGTCCTGCCAGGGCATGGCGACGCTACGACGGTGGGCGCGGAGGCCGCGCGCATCGACGAATACATCGAGCGCGGCTACTAGCCTCTAGTACGCCCGCAGGTACTCGCCGTAGCCGGACTTGAGTAACGGCTCGGCGAGTTTTTCTAGCTGGGCGCGGTCGATGAAGCCCGCCTCGTATGCGGCGACCTCGGGCGATCCGATAACGATGCCGGTGCGTTTTTGCATCACCTCGACGTAGGCGGAGGCCTCGCTCATCGAGTCCACCGTTCCCGTATCGAGCCACACGCTCCCGCGGTGCAGGCGCTGGACATTGAGCTCGCCGCGGCGCAGGTACTCTTCGTTCACGGCCGTGATTTCCAGTTCGCCGCGGCCGCTGGGCTCGATGCCCTTGGCTATCTCCACCACGGAGTTGTCATAAAAGTACAAGCCCACCACCGCGTGGTTCGACCGCGGCACTTCCGGCTTTTCCTCGATGCTCAGCGCATGGCCGGCGGCGTCGAATTCCACGACACCATAGCGCTGCGGATCCGAGACCTCGTAGGCGAAGATGATGCCGCCCTCCGGATCTTGGCAGTGGGCGAGCTCGCCGCCGAAGCCGTGGAAGATATTATCGCCGAGTACCAGCGCGACGCTGTCGTCTCCAATAAACTCCTCGCCAATCAAAAAGGCCTGCGCGAGCCCCTCCGGCCGCGGTTGGACCGCGTAATCGATCATGAGTCCGAGCTGCGATCCATCGCCAAAGAGGCGCTGGAAGGCCCCCGCATCCTCCGGGGTGGTAATGATGAGGATTTCCCGAATACCCGCCTGAATGAGCGTGGTTAGCGGGTAATAAATCATCGGCTTGTCATAAATGGGCATGAGCTGCTTCGAGATGCCCTTGGTAATCGGGTAGAGCCGCGTGCCGGAACCGCCGGCCAGGATGATGCCTTTCATTTAATCCTCCGGGTACAGCGCCAAGTACAGGGCTAGGGCCGCGCGCCAATTCTGCGGCTTGAAGCCGGTAGCCTCGATTTTATCTAGCGCAAGCGTCGACTCCTTGGGGCGCGGTGCCTCGGGGCCCGCGATCTCGCGGTACTGCTCGGTGCTTACCGGAGTGACCTCGGCCGGGTCGTGGCCGAGACCGATGAACACGGCCATGGCAATCTCATCGCGGCCCACGGTATCGCCCGAGTTGGAGAGGTTATACACGCCGTAGTCCGCACCGGAGTTGAGCAGGTGCACGATGCCTTTGGCCAGGTCCTCGGCAAACGTGGGTCGCCCGCGCTGGTCGTGGATGACCTTCGGTTCCACTCCCTTTGCGGCCAGCCGGCGCATGGTGGACATGAAGTTCTCACCATCACCAAAGACCCAGGAAGTACGGATGACGTAGTGCTGCGGCGCGGTCTGCGCGGCGGTATCGCCCGCGGCTTTCGACGCCCCGTACGCACTCAGGGGCGACGGCAGTTCCTCCTCGGTGTGGACCTCGTTGGTGCCGTCGAAGATATAGTCGCTCGAGACATGCACCAGCGTGAGTTGGTTCTCCGCGGCGATGCGCGCCAGCCGTGCGGGCGCTTCCGCATTGACGGCCCAGGCGGCGGCGCGGTCGTTTTCGGCACCGTTGACGTCGTTATACGCCGCGCAATTGATGATGGCGGAGTACTGCTTCCAATTCCGTTCTGGTGGGTCGGTGATGTCGAAGTCGGCGTGGGTGCAAAACTCGGCGTCGGCAAGCAGGCGTTTGAGTGCCCGCCCCAACTGCCCGTTCCCACCCGTGACAAGAATGCGTCGGGCGGGCATCGGGCTCACGTCTGTGAGAGTGGGGTGCTGCTTGTCTTTCTCTGAAATCTCGGTGGGCTCCAGCGGCCAGTCCACGATGTTGAGGTTCACCGCGGCGTAGCGAGCTTCGGCCGACCAGTGCTCATTCACCAGGTAACAGTAGGAGGTTTCCTCCAGCGCCTGAAAGCCATTGGCGACGCCCCGCGGCACAAACACCGCAGTCTCCGGACCCACCTCGTGGGTGACGACCTTGCCAAAGCTTTCCGACCCCTCGCGCAAGTCGCACCATGCGCCGAAAATCCTGCCCTGTGCCACCGAGACGAGCTTGTCCCACGGCTCGGCGTGCAGGCCGCGCGTAGCACCGGCGTGGTTGAAAGAGATATTGTTCTGCACCGGCTGGAAGCTCGCGAGCTCGGGTGCGAGTCCGGTGAACTTCTCGCGTTGCCAATTCTCCTTGAACCAGCCGCGGTTATCGCCGTGCACGTCGAGGTCGATGATGAGCAGCCCCGGGATGGCGGTTTCGGTAATACGCATATCTACTGTCCTTGCTGCTTGTAGCGGGCTTCCACGTCTTCTTTCTCAGGCTTCCACCAGTCTTCGTTATCGCGGTACCACGCGATAGTGTCTTCGAGACCGGCGCGGATATCCGTGAACCGCGGAGTCCATCCCAGTTCGCGGCGCAGCTTGGTGGCGTCCATGGCATAGCGCTGGTCATGGCCGGGGCGGTCCGCCACGTGCTCATAGAGTGCGCGCCCATTGCGGGTGTGGCCCATGATTTCGCAGATCAGCTCAATGACCTGCTTATTATTAATATCTTCCTGGTCTGCGCCGATATTGTAGGTCTCGCCGATGCGGCCCCGCTCGAGGATGGCGAGCACCGCTTCGTTGTGGTCATCGACGTGGATCCAATCGCGCACCTGCTCGCCGGTGCCATAGAGCTTTGGCGTGTGACCGGAGAGGATATTGGTGATTTGGCGGGGGATGAACTTCTCGATGTGTTGGTACGGCCCGTAATTATTGGAGCAGTTTGAGATGGTGGCGCGCAGCCCGAAGGAGCGAACCCATGCCCGCACGAGGTGGTCAGAACCCGCCTTGGTGGCCGAGTAGGGGCTGGAGGGAGCGTAGGCGGTGTGCTCAGTAAACTTGGTGTCTGCCCCGATTTCCAGGTCACCGAAAACCTCGTCAGTGGAGACATGGTGGAAGCGGGTATCGTGCTTGCGGCAGGCTTCCAGAAGGTTGAAGGTGCCTACGAGGTTCGTGTGGATGAAGGGCGAGGGGTCGCGCAAAGAATTGTCGTTATGGGACTCGGCGGCAAAATGAACCACTACATCGGCAGCGGCGACGCGCGGTTCTACGGTGGCGGGATCGGCGATATCGCCTTCCACGAGGTCAATATCGAGGCCGGCGAGGTTAGCGCGGTTTCCGGCGTAGGTGAGTTTATCGAGCACCGTAACGCG
Source organism: Corynebacterium sp. c3Ub_189 (assembly GCF_039907195.1). NCBI lineage: Bacteria > Bacillati > Actinomycetota > Actinomycetes > Mycobacteriales > Corynebacteriaceae > Corynebacterium > Corynebacterium sp. c3Ub_189. The sequence continues at coordinate 79,412 of NZ_JASBOF010000011.1, forward strand.
GGTATCGGGACGCGCCTGGCATATAAGGCGCACGAAATTGGCGCCGATAAAACCGGCGCCGCCAGTGACGAGCATCGTTTGCATGGTTATCCAGTGTAGGGCAGTCGGGCGCGCGGCTGTGGCAGGCTGCGGGCCCCGGTCAGGCCGCGCCCGGGGGTGGCGGCGGTGGCGAAGGCGGATCGGTGAGCCTGCGGGCCGGGGCTTGTTCCGCGGCGGGGTGCTCGTTGACCTTCACGGTGGGCGATAGGCCGTCGGGGTGGGCGGCTCGGTATCCTACCCGGCCCGTGTCGAGGTCTCGTTCGGCGTGTCCCATTCCGTTGCGGCCATCGCGGTAATCGTTATTGTCCACGTGGTGCCGGCGGCATAACAGAGTGAGGTTCTTGAGGTCGGTGGCACCACCGTGGGACCAGGCTTGGAGGTGGTGGACGTCGCAGTCCTGCCACGGGCGGTGGCACTCTGGGTGCGTGCAGACGAGCTCGGAGGCTGCGAGAGCGAGCTTCTGCCACAGAGAAGCGGTGCGCTTGGTGCGGCCAAGCTCGAGGGGGAAGCCCTTGTCGTCCACAGCACAGAAGAAATCGTGCTGCGCGCCGCCCAGGCGGAGGAAGTCGAGCGGAGTGAGCTCGATGCCGGTGCTGGTGGCGAAGCGGGTATCTCCGCCCATTGCCTCCAGTTCTTCCAATGTGGTGGCGACGAAGAAGGAGCCGAGACCGTCGGAGTTCTTTTGGGTGGCGGAAAGGTAGCTCGACAGGGCGGCGGTTAGTTGGTCCGCCATGCGTTGGGCATAGGTGCGGGTATCGTCCTCGGGGCTGAGGTCCGCGCTGCCCTTATTCTTTGCGGGCGCGAAGGCGCTGGCGAGGATGGCGGCTGCGGAGGCATCGAGGTAGCCGGAGATGTGCACGCCGCCGTCAGCATCTTGGCGGGAGATACTAAAGCGGCGCTTGCGGGTAGCGGCGTGCGGATCGGGCTCGCCGGCTGGGTTGAGAGCGTGCTTATTCGCTTTGCGGATGGCCTTGCGCAGCCACTCTCGTAGAGAGTCGAAGGAACGACGCTTGGCCTGCCCGAGAGCTTGATTGCGCAGTTCGCTCGGGCCAGGGATGGCGTACTTGCTGAGGCTGCGCAACTCGTTTTCGATGAGGTTGAGGATGCGCTCGGGGATAGGCTCTTCCTCAAAGAGCTTCTTGCGGCGCTTCTCCTCCTCGCGCCGCTCGCGGTCGGCGCGGCGGCGGGATTCCTCCTCGGCTCGGGCGCGTGCGGCCTCGTCAGCATCGGGGTCCGCAGGGGGAGCCGGCTCCGGATCGGGGATGGGTGCGAAGAGATTGCGTCCATTGCGGAGGCGGGCGGCGGCCTCGGCATCGGTAAGACCTAGGCGCGTGGTCAGGTAGTCCTTGGCCTTGGAGGAACCAACGCGGCGGCCGGCGTCATCCCGCTCCGCGATGAAAGCGAAGGCGGCGTCGATAGTGGACTTATTTCCTAGCGCCCGCTCCAAGTGCTCGAAATGAGGATGAAGAAGCTCGAAAGACAGATCGGAGGGATCTTGCATGAGGCTGCGCAGCTGGGTGAGCCCAGTGGCAACCTGCGCGATGGCGGAGTCTATCTCCGCGTGCTTGGTGGTCTGCATGCTCCCTCCCTTCCTTTTCGTTTACATGTTCTATCTTACCCAGATAAAACACCCCGTCAACAGGAAAGAAGGGACTGGTCAATAGATTAGACATTCCCCAAACAAACGCAGGAAAACCCCACAAAACGGGGCCAAAACCACTAACTCGGGAAGGGAGGAAGGGCCTTCTGGTTAAGCCAGGTGTCTACGGTGGCGTCGAAAAGCGCGGCGTCAGGAGCGGCGGCGCGGAAGGAATCCAGCAGCATGGAAGGCTCTACCACCGAATGCTGGTGCTCGGTGAGGTAGCTGCGGAGGGTGGTAAAGAAGGCGTCGCCAAGCAGGCGGTGGATGGCGTGCACGGTCAAGGCGCCGCGCTTATACACGCGGTCATCGAACATGTCGCGCGCACCCGGATCGGAAACGGTGAGGTTCTGCGCCTTGCGTCCCAGGACGTTGTAGTGGGAACGTGCCGCCTCGCGCGCGGTGGTCTCGCCCTTGTGCTCGCCCCATAGCCACTCGCTGTAGCAGGCAAAGCCCTCGTTGAGCCAGATATCCTTCCACTCGCCCAGGCCGACGGAATTGCCAAACCACTGGTGGGAAAGCTCATGGGCAATAAGACGCTCAAAGGCATGATCGCCCTTAATATGATTAGAGCCAAAGATGGACAGGCCCTGCGCCTCCAGCGGTATTTCCAGCTCATCTTCCGTGATGACCACCTGGTAATCCGTAAACGGGTAAGGGCCGTAAATGGAGGAGAAGAAGTCCACCATTTCCTGCTGCTGGGCAAACTCATCGAGCACGCGCTCGCGCAGCGCGGCCGGCGCCCAGGCGCGCGTGGAAGGCCCTAAATCAAAATTAGAGAACTCGCCTACCTGGACTGTCGCCAGGTAGGTGGCCATGGGCTCGCGGGTGCGGTAGTGCCACCGCGTGGTGGAGCCGCCCGCCCGGCGGGAGACGAGGTCACCATTGGATACCACGATGAAGGGATCATCGGCCGTAATGATGATGTCATAGTGCGCCTTTTCAGACGGCGTATCGTCACAAGGCAACCAACTCGGCGCGCCGTTGGGCTGGCTGGCCACCAGCGAGCCGGATTCGGTTTCTTCCCAGCCAATCTCGCCCCAGGTGGTGCGGATCGGCCGCGGGCTGCCGCCATAGCGAATAATCAGCTCAAATTCCGTACCAGCGGCAATCTCCTCAGCAAAACGCAGGCGCAGCTTGCCGGAAGACTGACGGAACTTAGCCACCCGCGGCGCACCCTTTGCGGTCACGCGCCGAGCCACCATCGCCCCGCCTAGGTCTAGGGTCAGCGACGTTAAATCCTCGTCGGCCCGGATGGCCAAAGTAGCCTCGCCTTGAAGTAGGTTGGGCTCCACGCGGTAGGTCAGATCCAGCGTGTAGTGGGAAACCTCGAAACCGAGGTTAAAATCCACGCCGGTATAAGGATCAGTGTGGGCACGCGAAAGGGCGGTAGGAAGCAACTTCATAATGCTGCAAGCCTACCGCCCTTTTAGTCGCGGAAAGAAACGAGCTTATTTATTGAAAGCGCGCTCGAAGACCGGCCAAGAATCCTTGAGGTCCGCAATCCAGTGCGGCCAGGAGTGGGTGCCGGTATTGCGGAAGTTGTAGGTCGCTGGGATGCCAGCCTGGTCCAGCTTGGCCTTAAAGTTGTGGGTGCAGTAGTTCACGCCAGCCTCGATGGCGCCGCCTTCCACCTGCAGCTGAGCGGAGCCCAAAGCAGCGGTAGCAGGGTTGTAGCCCTTAGCCACGTTATAGGAGAAGGTATCTTCCTTGCCTGCCAGCCCAGAACCGGAAGAGATGTACAGCTCCGTGCCGCGCAGCTTCTCGTGGTTCATCATCGCGTCGTTGTAGCGGTTGGTGGGGGAGCCGAACGGGCCCCACATCTGCTCCGTGGTCGCACCGCCGCGGTTGACGGTGAGCTCAACGGCCTTGTGCTCTACCGGGTAAGCGGTGGCCGCGCAGCCGGCGTAGGAACCCACGGCGTCGTAGAAGCCCTGGTTGTGCTCTGCCAGTAGCAGGGAGGAGGTGGCGGACATGGACATGCCCGCGATGGCACGGTGGTTATCGGCCTTGATATGGCCCTCGATGGCGCCCGGCAGTTCCTTGGTGAGGAAGGTCTCCCACTTCTGCGGCCCCTTGAGGTACTTGGAGTTCGGCTCGGAGACCCAGTCGGTGTAGTAGGAGAAAGCACCGGCCTGTGGGACGACCACGTTGACGTTCTTGGAGTGGTAGAAATCAACGGCGTCAGAAAGCTTCAGCCAGTCCATGTCCTGCTCCGCGCCACCTGCGCCATTGAGCAGGTAGATGGTCGGGCGGTTCTCATCCGTTGCGCGAATGACGGCCAGCGGAATCTTGCGGCCGTTCATGGCTGGGGAGGTGGCCTGCAGCTTTTCGACGCGCGGATCGTCCTTGTACTTCTGGTACCAGGTCTGCTGCTCCAGCTCTGGGGTGACCTCCAGCGGGGCCAGGGTGGACTGGGCGGCGGTGCCCGCTACCTGTTGCGGGGTGAGCTGTGCGGCCCCCGCCATCGGGGCGCAAGCCAAGCCTGCGCACACTGCGGTGCCGGCAAGGATGGAGCTAAGGCGCTTCATAGTGCTTCTTTCCTGTAGTTTATGAACTCGCTGATTATACTGCTGCGTTGCTTATTCCGCAGTACCGGCGGTCTCTGGGGCGTCAGCGGTCAGATCTTCGACGTAGTCCTTATCCGGGGACTGGTCAGCGGCGCTCGGGGCGTCCTTAACCTGCGCATCTTCCTCGGCCTGCGGTGCCTCGATAGAAAGCTCGTTGGGCTTTACCTCCGGCTCGGCCGGTGCCTCTGCAGCATCCTTGGCAAAGCCGCGCTCGAAGGTCTTCCACGAGGAGAAAATGTCATCGCGCCAGCCCGGCCAGGAGTGGGTGCCGGTATTGCGGAAGTTCCAGTCCGCGTCCATGCCCTGGGAATCCATCTTGGCCTTGAGGTCATGGGTGCAGGAATTCATCGCGGCCTCGATGACGCCGCCCTCAACGATGAGGGTGGAAGACCCCGGAACACCCCAGTCATTGGCGCCGCCCAGGCCGGAGTTGACCGAGACATAGGTCTCGGACTTGCCCAGGTTCTTCGGGTTAGCGTTCACCAGGGCATCGTTGTACACGTTGTACTCGCTGCCCATAGCGCCCCACATCTGGTCGGCCGAGCCACCGCCGCGGTTGACGGTCAGCTGGGTGTACAGGCGTGGCAGCGGGCGAGAGGTGGCAGCGCAGCCAGAGAAGGAGCCCACGGCGTTGTAGAAGCCCGGGTTGTGCTCTGCCAGCAGCAGGGAAGAGGTAGCGGACATGGACATGCCGGCGATACCGCGCTTGCCATTGCCGCCGATGTGCTTTTCCAGTGCGTCCGGTAGCTCCTTGGTGAGGAAGGTTTCCCACTTCTGCGGGCCCTTGAGGTAGCCATTATTCGGGGAAGATACCCAGTCGGTGTAGTAAGAGAAGGCGCCGGCCTGCGGGATGACCACATTGACGTCCTTGGACGTGTAGAAGTCCACCATGTCCTGCACGCCCTCAGTCTCAGGGTCGACGTCATGGTTGGCGGTGGCGGTCAGCCAGTCCATGCCCTGCTCAGCGCCGCCCGCGCCATTGAGCAGGTACAGGGTGGGGCGCTTCTTATCAAAGTTGCCGTCCGGGGTGATGACTGCCAGCGGAACCTCGCGGCCGTCCATGGCGGCGGAGGTGGCGGTCAGGGCCTTTACGTGGTTGCCGTAGTGCTTGCCAGCCTTGCTCTTATGGCCAAAGGCATAGCCCTTCCACTTGTCCTTGTCCTTCAGCTTGGCAATATCCACCACGCGGTTTTCGCCTTCGGTGGTGATCGCGTAGTTGATGTTTTCCGGATCTGCCGGGTCGGTGAGGTTGACCTCGCGGATGGTGGACGGGGTGGCGTCACCCTGGATCTCGGCCGGCTCGACGGCGGAGGCGATAGGGGCGGAGAGGACTCCTGCCGCGATGGCGATGCCTGCGACGCTGGAGCCGATAGAGCGCAAAGTATGCATATTTTTAGCTTCCTCGAGTTAAGAGAATCTTCTCAGTAGGTATCGTTCCGCAAAGCGGGAGTGTTAGCAAGACTCTATGCCTTAATAGCCCTTTTAATGTAGCAAAACCTGTGGCGCATGTGGTTTGTGTGTCATAATTCTGAACGCAGCGCGTATGTAACGGTGGCGCTACAATCTCCGCTAGTACTAAACGTGTGAATAATGTGGTCCCCATCCGCGGGCCCATCCCTCGCTCTAGGCAAGTAAAAACACAGAAAGAAGAATAATGAACGTTTTCGATTCCATCCTCGTGGCCATCAACGAAGTTCTGGGCCAGTTCCTGCACGCCGGCTCCTCCATGTCCTCCACCGCTGCACTGGCTCTCGGCCTGTTCTAAAACTCCGAGCCCATAGCCCTGCGTGGGGGCGTCGCGCGCTTGCCGACGCCACCGTGCAGGGCCTTTGTGCGTTTTACCCCCCGAAGCGTGGGGTACTCGGGCATAAGAGTGTGGCCCAATGCGCGACATGGAGGGGAAAGTTACGTATCCTAAAGGGCGTGACTAATGAACATTATGACGTAGTAGTACTCGGCGCGGGCCCTGGCGGCTACGTGGCCGCCATCCGTGCAGCTCAGCTTGGTAAGAAAGTTGCCGTAATCGAGAAGCAGTACTGGGGCGGTGTCTGCCTCAACGTAGGCTGCATCCCCTCTAAGGCGCTGCTGAAGAACGCTGAGGTTGCCCACACCTTCAACCACGAGGCCAAGGACTTCGGCATTTCCGGCGATGTCTCCTTCGACTTCGGTGTTGCCCACAAGCGTTCCCGCAAGGTTTCCGCGGGCATCGTCAAGGGTGTCCATTACCTGATGAAGAAGAACAAGATCACCGAAATCAACGGCCTTGGCTCCTTCAAGGACGATAAGACCATCGAAATCACCGATGGTGATGACAAGGGCAAGACCGTCACCTTCGATGACTGCATCATCGCAACCGGCTCCGTGGTCAAGTCCCTGCCGGGCGTTGAGCTCGGCGGCAACATCGTGTCCTACGAGGAGCAGATCCTCAACGATGAGGCCCCGAAGTCCATGGTCATCGTCGGCGCCGGCGCCATCGGCATGGAATTTGCTTATGTTCTGTCCAACTATGGCGTGGACGTCACCATCGTGGAGTTCATGGACCGCGTCCTGCCGAACGAGGACAAGGACGTCTCCAAGGCTATTGCCAAGGAGTACAAGAAGCTCGGCGTCAAGCTGCTGACCGGCTACAAGACCACCTCCGTGAAGGACAACGGCGATAATGTCACCGTTGAGGTGGAGTCTAAGGACGGCTCCAAGCAGGACACCCTCACCGTGGACCGCGCCATGATCTCCATTGGCTTCGCCCCGCGCACCGAGGGCTTCGGCCTGGAGAACACCGGCGTTGAGCTCACCGAGCGCGGCGCCATTGCCATCGATGACACCATGCGCACCAACGTTGACCACATCTACGCCATCGGTGACGTCACCGCGAAGCTGCAGCTCGCGCACGTTGCTGAGGCCCAGGGCGTTGTGGCCGCAGAGACCATCGCCGGCGTGGAGACCCAGCTTTTGGGCGACTACATGAATATGCCGCGCGCTACCTTCTGCAACCCGCAGGTCGCTTCCTTCGGCTACACCGAAGAGGCTGCCAAGGAGAAGTTCGCGGACCGCGACATTAAGGTTGCTACCTTCCCGTTCTCCGCTAACGGCAAGGCCGCTGGCCTCAATGAGACCGCCGGCTTTGTCAAGCTCATCGCGGACGGCGAGTACGGCGAGCTCATCGGCGGCCACATGGTGGGCTCCAACGTTTCCGAGCTGCTGCCGGAGCTGACCCTGGCGCAGCGCTTCGACCTCACCGCTGAGGAAATCGGCCGCAACGTTCACACCCACCCGACCCTCTCTGAGGCCATGAAGGAAGCAGCCGAGGGCATCGGCGGCCACATGATTAACCTCTAAGCAGGGCTACTTGCCGACGTCGCCTTTGAACGCGACGCCAGCGGCACCGCACCGTTCGCTCCCCTCGTTAGAGGGAGGCGGACCGCGGTGCCGCTTTTTTATGTGCAGTCCACCTGGGTGGCAGAATTAGTACGGTGCCACGGCGGAGCGGTGGGCATCGACGCTAATGACCTCATTGATGGGCGGGAAGGCGCGCTGCGCGCAGTTCTCGCGCGGGCACGTGCGGCAGCCGGAGCCGATGGGGGTGGCGGTGGAGAGGTCGGTGAGATCGAGCCCCTCGGCGTAGACAGTGCGGTCGGCGTGGCGGGCTTCGCAGCCTAGCCCGATGGCGAAGAGCTTATCGGTATCGCCAAAGCGCCCCTGGTGATGCTGGACGGCGCGCGAAATCCACAGGTAGTTACGGCCATCGGGCATCTGGGCCAGCTGGCGGGAGATAATGCCGGGCTGGGTGAAGGTCTCGTAGACATTCCACAGCGGGCAGGTGCCGCCGTTATTGGAAAAGTGCACGCCGGTGGCGGATTGGCGCTTGGACATATTGCCGGCGCGGTCGACGCGAACAAAAGTAAAAGGAATGCCGCGGAGGTTATCGCGCTGCAGGGTGGACAGGCGGGAGGCCACGGATTCATAGCCCACGCCGAAGACCTGGCAGAGGTATTCCACGTCGTAGCCGGAGCGCTCGGCTTCGGAATGCATCAGTGCATAGGGCATCACGGTGGCGGCGGCAAAGTAGCTGGCCAAGCCGCGCCGCGCGAGGTTGCGCGAAGCATCCGAGGTAAACGGCTCCTCCTCCACTAGGGAAGCGATGTCTTCCCCGGCCTCGAGGAAGCTCAGCTCCGCGGCCATGCGGAAGGCGCGCTGGCCTTCGCTCAGGCGCGACGCGAGCTGGAACTCGCCGGTTTCGCGGTCAAAGCTGTGTAGCGTGCCATCCATCTGGGAAGTGATGCGGATATCTACGTTGTGGCGATCGCGCAGGCGCTGGGCCAGGGCGTGTTCGGTGTCGCGAATGCCGAAGTGGGTGACCGAGAGGGCGTCGGCAAGTTGCTCTGCATGGTGGTCCAGGTTGTCCAAGTAGTTTTGGCGAGCGTAGAAGAAGTCGCGCACCTCGTCGTGCGGCATGGATAGGGCCTGGGTGGCCTCGGTGGTGCGGCGGGCATCAGTGGCCAGCGAGAGCTTATCGCGCACATTGCGGTAGCGGCGGTGGACGTCTACCAGCGTGCGAGCCACGGTGGGGTGGTTATAGACCAGCTCGGAGAGCTCCTGCAGCTCGACGGGGGAGGGGCAGAGCTCCTTGTCTTGGATGACGTCCTGGATCTCGGCGAGCAGGCGGGAGTCATCGTCGCGGGAGAAGAAGGTGGCATCGACGCCGAAGACCTCGGTGATGCGCAGGAGCACTGGGACTGTGAGCGGCCGGACGTCGTGCTCGATCTGGTTGACGTAGCTGGCGGAGAGACCCAGCGTCGCGGCAAGGGAAGCCTGACTGAGATCGCGCTCACGGCGAAGCTGGCGAAGGCGGGATCCCACATACGTCTTACTCATGCCGGCAAGGTTACTGGCTGGCCTGCGGGTGTGCACCCTAATCGCAAAGATCTTGCGAAGAATGTTCACCCGCCTGTGGGCTGCATGTGGGTTTCATGCGAAAGTTTGACACATAAAGGGGTAAGGCGGTCACTCTGGCAACACTGGGTGACCAAGTTCACAAATCTGGGGCGAATTACGCAACGCCAATATTGCGGAATTCCGAGCCGCCAAGGTAGTGACGTTTTGCCCGGAGGCTTTTAAGGTAACCCTTACCTAAGAGAATTCTGACTTTAACCGTACCGCTGTACCGTTAGCTGAAACGCTGCAGGAATTGACTAGTAACCAGCGGTTAAGCCCAGTTAAAGTGAGGGCGACAATGGAGGTGTCATGACTTTAAGAAATCCGGACCGTGAGGCAGTAGCTCACGGCCACATCACTAACGAACCAATCCGTCAGAAGCCGGGAGTGCCCTCCTGGGTTCTGAAGCTCATTATGGCCGTCACTGGCCTGCTTTTTGCCCTTTTTGTTGTTGGCCACATGGCCGGCAACCTGAAGTTGTACTTGCCGGCGCACGGCGGCGAAGAGGCGCTGGATGAATACGGCGCATTCCTGCGCTCCATGGGCGAGCCGTTGTTCCCGCACGAGGGCGCATTGTGGATTATCCGCGCCGTCCTGCTGGTTGCCATCCTCGCCCACATCTATGGTGCATTTGCCCTGACCGCACGCTCTAAGGCGTCCCGCGGCAAGTTCCGCCGCAGCAACCTGATGGGCGGCCTTGATTCCTTCGCTACCAAGTCCATGCTGGTCACCGGCATCGTCTTGCTGCTGTTCATCATCTTCCACCTGCTGGACCTGACCCTGGGCGTGCAACCTTTCGCCCCCGGCGACTTTGCAGAGGGCGCGGTGAAGGCCAACATGATCGCCACCTTCAGCCGCTGGCCGGTCACCATCGTGTACGTGATCGCTATGTGCTTCCTGTTCCTGCACCTCACCCACGGCATTCGCCTTGCCGCCTCTGACCTGGGTATCACCGGTGCGAAGTGGCGTCAGACCTTCCTGATCCTGGCGTACGTCATCCCGGCCGTTGTCTGCATCGGCAACATCGTTATGCCTTTGTCCGTTGCCCTGGGCTTGGTCAGCTAAAGGAGTTAGAAACCCATGACTAATACTGAACTCAAGCGCGAGCACCCTAAGTTCTCGCACCCACAGTCCATCGTTCCGGGCGTATCTGCCGGCAACATTCTGGAATCCCACGAGCCGCACGGCGTGCCGATGAAGGATATGTGGTCCCACCAAAAGGACCACATGCAGCTGGTCTCCCCGCTGAACCGCCGCAAGTTTGAGGTTCTCGTAGTTGGCACCGGCCTGTCCGCTGGTTCCGCTGCGGCCGCACTGGGCGAGCTGGGCTACAAGGTAAAGGTATTCACCTACCACGATTCCCCGCGCCGCGCGCACTCCATTGCCGCGCAGGGTGGCGTCAACGCCTCCCGTGCCAAGAAGGTGGACAACGACTCCGCCTACCGCCACACCAAGGACACCGTTAAGGGCGGCGACTACCGCTGCCGCGAGTCCGACTGCTGGCGCCTGGCAAACGAGTCCGTCCGCGTCATTGACCACATGAACGCCATCGGCGCCCCATTCGCTCGCGAGTACGGCGGCACCCTGGCTACCCGTTCCTTCGGTGGCGTGCAGGTCTCCCGTACCTACTACACCCGTGGCCAAACAGGTCAGCAGCTGCAGCTGTCCACCACCTCGGCGCTCTACCGCCAGATTGGCTTGGGCAACGTGGAGCTTTTCGCTCACAACGACCTGCAGGACATCATCGTCTACAACGACAATGGTAAGAAGCGCGCCGGCGGCATCGTTACCCGCAACCTGATTACCGGTGAGCTCAAGGCCTTCACCGGCCACGCAGTTGTGCTGGGTACCGGCGGCTACGGCAACGTCTACCACATGTCCACCCTGGCAAAGAACTCCAATGCCAGCGCCATGATGCGTGCGTATGACAGTGGTGCCTACCTGGCCTCCCCAGCCTTCGTGCAGTTCCACCCGACGGGCTTGCCGGTCAACTCCGATTGGCAGTCCAAGACCATCCTGATGTCGGAGTCCCTGCGTAACGACGGCCGCATTTGGTCCCCGAAGAAGGAGGGCGACGACCGCGACCCGAATACCATTCCGGAAGAAGAGCGCGACTACTTCTTGGAGCGCCGCTACCCGGCATTCGGCAACCTGGTTCCGCGCGACGTTGCCTCCCGTGCCATCTCTCAGCAGATCAACGCCGGCCTGGGTGTTGGCCCGCTGCACAACTCGGTGTACCTGGACTTCCGTGACGCCATCGAGCGCCTGGGCAAGGACAAGATCCGCGAGCGTTACTCCAACCTCATCGAGATGTACGAAGAGGCTATCGGCGAGTCCGCCTATGAGACCCCGATGCGCATCGCCCCGACCTGCCACTTCACCATGGGTGGCCTGTGGACGGACTTCAACGAGATGACCTCCATCGACGGCCTCTTTGCCGCCGGTGAGTGCTCCTGGACCTACCACGGTGCTAACCGCCTGGGTGCAAATTCCCTGCTTTCGGCTTCCGTCGATGGCTGGTTCACCCTGCCGTTTACCATCCCGAACTACCTGGCTGATCACCTCAACGAGGAGAAGCTGGCGGAGGATTCCCCAGAGGCACAGGCAACCCTGGCACAGTCCCAGGAGCGCATCGACCGCCTCATGGGCGTGCGCGGAGAGAACCCGCATGGTCCGTCCTACTACCACCGCCAGCTGGGCGATATCCTCTACCACGGCTGCGGTGTGTCCCGTAACGTCGAAGACCTCAAGGCCGCCATCACCAAGATCCGCGAGCTGCGCGAGGACTTCTGGGCTAATGTCCGCATCCCGGGCGAGGCCAATGACATGAACCAGGTCCTGGAATACGGCCTGCGCGTTGCCGACTACCTGGACTTGGGCGAGCTCATGTGTGTTGACGCTTTGGACCGCGATGAGTCCTGTGGTGCTCACTTCCGCGAGGACCACCTCACCGAGGACGGCGAGGCAGAACGCGACGATGAGAACTGGTGCTTTGTTTCCGCATGGGAGCCGGGCGCTAATAAGGGCGAGTTCATTCGCCACGCCGAGCCGCTGTACTTTGATTCGATCCCGCTGATGACAAGGAACTACAAGTAATGAAACTGACACTTGAGATCTGGCGTCAAGCCGGACCGACCCAAGAAGGCCACTTCGAGACCGTCCAGGTGGATGACGCCTCTGAGCAGATGTCCATCCTGGAACTGCTGGACCACGTCAACGAGGGCTACATTGAGCGCGGCGAAGAGCCCTTCGCTTTCGCTTCCGACTGCCGTGAGGGCATCTGCGGTACCTGTGGTTTGACCGTCAATGGTCGCCCGCACGGCCCAGGCCAGAACACCCCTGCCTGCCAGCAGCGCCTGTTTAACTTCACCGATGGCCAGACCGTCAAGCTGGAGCCATTCCGTTCTGCTGCCTACCCGGTCATCAAGGACATGGTCGTGGACCGCGCGGCACTGGATCACGTCATGGAGCAGGGCGGTTACGTCTCCATGGACGCTGGTACTGCTCCGGATGCGGATACCATGCACCTCAACCACGAGACTGCCGAGTACTCGCTGGACCACGCTGCCTGCATTGGCTGCGGTGCCTGCGTCGCTGCCTGCCCGAACGGTGCGGCTCACCTGTTTACCGGCGCGAAGCTGGTGCACCTTTCCCTCATGCCGCTGGGCAAGGAAGAGCGTGGCCGCCGTGCCCGCAACATGGTCGACGACCTGGAAGCCAACTTTGGTCACTGCTCCCTCTACGGTGAGTGCGCCGATGTCTGCCCGGCCGGCGTTCCGCTGACCGCAGTTTCTGCGGTTACCCGCGAACGTGCACGTGCTGCTTTCCGTGGCAAGGACGACTAAGCTAAGGTTATTCCGTAGGAATACTAGGAACGAGAGAAAGACAGAAAGACTCCGCCATGAGCGATAACACCCATGCAGTCGCTGACTACGCCAGCGAGACCTACCCAGAGTTCTCCGGCAAGATTCAGGACACCTACATTGAGGGCTACGATCCAGTATCCTTCGGTGCTCCTCACTCTTCCCTGCTTCGCACCTCCACCTGGGTGGGCATGGGTCTGATCCTGTCTTGCCTCCCGGCTGCCGGCATCATCATTTGGGGCCTTGGCGTGTGGGACACCCCGCTGGGCACCGCAGGCGAGGGTGACTACACCCTGACCATGATCATCGGTATCATCGCCCTAGTCATTGTGGCCATTGCTGCAGTAGGCACCGTCCACTACGGCCGCCGCTACTACCGCAAGTACCGCAAGGAAACCGGCCGCGTTAACTAGTATTCGCTTTTAAGCCAAGCACCAACAACCCCCGCTCCTCACAGCATGCACGCCATGCAGGGAGGCGGGGGGTGTTGCATATCTTGAGTCAAAGGCCCAAGAAGACGCCAACATAGCGTTGCTTTAAGCTGCGCTTGCCGACGCCTCCCTCCTTACCGTTGCTTCAACGCCCCCAGATTGCGATCGAGAGGTGCTCCCCGCGTTCGTAGTTGAACGAAGGCGGATCAGTGGGTGCTGTTGCAAAGTTGGGGCAGTAGGAAGAGCGACGTGAAATAATCACAGCCATGGGTATCTTCTCCGGTCGTCATTTCCCCTCGTGACATCATTTTGTGGGCAGTGCGGTGGTACTGCCGCTACGGGGTGAGCTACCGCGATCTGGAGGAAATGATGACCGAGCGGGGCGTGCCGGTCGATCACACCACGATCTACCGCTGGGTCCAGAAATACGCCCCTGAGCTGGACAAGCAAACACGGTGGTACCGACAGGTACCTTACTGGCAGGCCAGTTCCTGGCGGGTGGATGAGACCTATATCCGGGTCGGCGGCAGGTGGTGCTACCTCTATCGGGCGATCACCGCCGGTGGCCAGACCCTGGACTTTTACCTCTCTCCGAAGCGGAACGTGGCCGCAGCGAAGCGTTTCCTGGCCAAGGCCCTCAGATCCAATGCGTCAGCCGGGTATCCCAGAGTGATCAACACCGATAAAGCACCCTCACTAGCCAGGGCAATCGCCGAGTTGAAGTCAGAGGGAATCTGCCCGCCAACAGTGGAACACCGGCAGGTGAAATACCTCAACAACATCTTCCAGAATATCTAAGCAGGCTGGGCCATAATGCTGGCCAGGCGACGAAGAAAGGAGTGTTCGCGGTTCTCCACCCAACTTTGCAACAGCACCCCCGTATGCAACTCGATGCTAGAGACAAGAAATACAGTTTCGCTTTTCACTGTGAGTAGACATGGAAAATAGCAAAGTTCTTGTTTTAATTGGAATCACCCTAATTATTTGGTGCGCGTTATACAGGTACAGAACAACCACCGCTAAATGGGTTTTTATTGCAGCCTCTTTAAGCACCTGTCTAGCGTTTGTCCTAGGTCTATCAGGATTTCTAGGGTTAGGTCATGGTTACATCGATTTGTTGTCTCTAGTAAACGTATTTTTAAACGCATTTATATTGTTGGCCATAGGCCAGTTCCACAATCGAAACAGATCGGACCACGTAAAAGATGTATAGAGCAATGCCCCAAACGTGGGTCACGGGACTCGCTGGTAAAGACATTTCCGGAAAAGATATGTCCAACTATGACCTGACGGATATCAATCTCGAAGGAAGCATATGCAAAGGATGCTCTTTCCGCGGCTCCATGGTGGCATGGGCTAACTTGAAATCGGCAGATTTCACCGACGCAGATTTTACGAACGCAATTCTTAGCGAGTCAGACCTTCGTGGAGCGACGTTAACGCGCGCTAATTTTACGAACGCATATCTAGTACCTGTTACCGCCAATCCAAGGCAATTCTCTGAATGTACAGGTTTGGATGCAAGGAATGCGATATT